>JAQBNQ010000111.1 GCA_028288545.1 Bacteroidota bacterium | reverse complement strand
TACAGTCTTCGAAGTGCTGAAGAAGAAATTCCATGTGGACTTGTTTACCATGCTTCGTACACCAGCAGAAGACATCTCGCTACCATATCAGGATGTGGTGGACAGCATTAATAAATTGAAGGACAGGCTTAAAACGCTTTACGATAAAGGCGAAGTATTGATGTCGCCGGAATTGCGGTGGAACACCGACAAGATAATTGACCACGGAATGCGCAATATTAACCTGTACCACACCGCATCGCCATTAACTATTCAAAGCAATGGTAATATTGGCTCCGAAGATTTAAAGTTATTGTACTACTACCATAACCGGCTTAACGGATACGAATTAGAGAAGTTCGTTTAAAAACTATTTGAATAAAGATGAACGAGAATAAAACAGTTGGTGTTATTGGGGCCGGAAGTTTTGGTTCGGCAATTGCCAACCTACTGGCCGAAAACCAGAAGGTATTGCTTTACGAAAGAAATAAAGATACGGCTGCCACTATTCGCCGTGACCGGAAGATCAGGAATTTTCCAATGCATGATAACATTACAGTTGCCGACTCATTGGAGCAAATTGCCACGGAATGTTTTCTCTTGTTTCCCGTAATCCCATCAGCCTTTTTTAAAAGCATGATCATTGATTTCTCGCCATACCTGCGGCCCGATCATATTATGATTCATGCTACTAAAGGTTTACACTGCGAGTTTGACATTGAAACTGCGGACCCCAAAACGATTATCCTGAAGGAGATAAAAACTATGAGCGAACTGATTTTGCAGGAAACAGGAATAGTGCGCGTAGGTTGTTTAGCAGGACCCAATCTTGCACTTGAAATTATGGAGAAGCAACCGGCTGCAACAGTTATAGCCAGCAGGTTTGATGAAGTAATTGCTGAAGGACAAAATGCCTTGCGTGGCGAACGTTTCCAGGTGTATGGTAACCGCGATATTTTGGGAATAGAACTATCAGGTGTTTTGAAAAACTATGTAGCTATTGCCTCCGGTGCTTTAAATGGTTTAGGCTACGGCGAAAACGCCAGGGCCCTGCTAATAACCCGTGGTATGGCCGAAATGATTTACATCGGCAAAGCCCTGGGAGCCGATAAAAAAGCCTTTTTAGGCATTGCCGGAATTGGTGACCTGATTGCCACCTGCACCTCGCCTAAATCAAGAAATTATACTGTAGGCTATCGCATTGCAAAGGGCGAAAAGCTGGACGACATCCTTGCGGACCTTGGCGAAGTTGCCGAAGGAGTACGAACCCTTAAAATAGGTAAGTTAATAGTAGACCACCTTGGTGCCTCCGCCCCGTTGCTTCAAACTATAAGCAAGGTATTGTTCGAAGACCTAAGTATGGACCGTGCTATAAAGATGCTAATGCGCTATCCGGTTACGGCAGATGCTGAATATCTCGACCTGTAACTCAATAATAGATTGAGTAAAACAAATGCGCTGTCTGGTACATTGATACACTTTGCAATGCTTCTTTGCAGCGGTATGATTGAGCTTTGTCAATTTACCAACTCTCAGCCCACAGGAATATAAATATCAAACGAAGCGCCCTTATCTAACTCGCCATGTGCGGTAATAATCCCATTATGATTATCAACTATCTTTTTTACGATTGCCAATCCGATGCCCGTGCCGGTAAATTCATCGTTGCTGTGTAATCTTTGAAAGAGTTCAAATATTTTTAAACTGTATCGCGGGTCAAAACCTATTCCATTATCCGAAATACGTATGTGGCAATAATTTTTAGCCCCGGAAAGACTTTCGTTGTTAAACTCTGCGCCCTTACCTGTATGACTCTCTATCCTGATTTGAAGTGGCCGATCGGCACTTGCAAACTTTAAAGAATTGCTGATAAGGTTATGAAGCAATTGGCTGAACTGGAACGGAATGATATTAACCTCGCAAAGATGGGCCCATTCTATCTTAGCATTTTTCTGTTGAAGTTCTTCCTTCAAATCGGCCTTCACATTTTCAACCATCTTGTTCAGGTCCGTAACCTCATAGCTTTTTCCCGCATTGCCTGTTCTTGAATAGGCGAGTAGGTCATTGATAAGAGTCTGCATTCGGAGTGCTGAAACCTGTATCCGTTTCAGCGTATGTTTTCCGTTTTCTGTAACATTTGGAGTTTCCTTATCAATAAAATGGGAAATAAGCGTTTGAATCTTTCTGAGCGGTTCCTGCAAATCGTGACTTGAAATGTAGGCAAAGGATTGAAGTTCTTTGTTCATCTTTTCAAGATCATTATTTTTTTGCTCCAACAAAGATGCGTTGTTCTTCAACTGGTCTTCAACGTTCTTTTTCTCTGTCAGGTCGTGTGTAACCTTCGAGAAACCTATTACATCGTTCTTATCATTGTGTACCGCTGTAATGACCACACTTGCCCAAAACAAGGTGCCGTCCTTACGCACCCGCCATCCCTCCTGCACAGCCCTGCCGGTATCGGCTGCCCGTTGCAATAATTTTTGAGGCAGGTTATCTTCCCTGTCGCTTTGGGTATAAAAATTAGAAAAGCTTTTTCCAATGATCTCCGAGGCCTTGTAGCCCTTTATTTTTTCGGCCCCTGTGTTCCAGTTTTCAACAATGCCCTTGCGGTTTAAATAAAGTATAGCATAGTCCTGCACCTCCTCTACCATCAGGTGATAGCGCTCCTCACTTTTTTTAAGCAATTCATGCGACCGCGTCAACTCCTTCGTTCTCTCCCTTACCTGTTTTTCTAACTCAGCAGCAAACGTTTTCTGTTTCTGAATGTCCATATGCACTCCTACCCACTCGCGTAAGGATCCGTCATCGTTCTTTAACGGAAGCGCCCTGATAGAAAATGCCCGCCAGTTGCCATCGGCAGTTTTTACCCGGTGTTCAAAGTTAAACGTCTTTATTTCGGCTACGGCTTCTTTCCAGGCTTTGATGTTTGACTCTACATCGTCAGGATGAATGGCTTTGGTCCATCCATAACCCTGGTATTCGTCATATTTCTGACCCGTAAGTTCAGCCCAGCCTTTTTGCTCCCCTTCCATTTCCCCTTTTGCGTTGTTGGTCCATACAATACCTTTTACCGCCTGTACCGCCGCCTGGAACCTCTGCTCGCTTTCCTTTATTCTGCTATTTAATAATGCCTGCGATGTTACCTCTGTAGCAATGATGCCAATGCCATCTATTTCATTATTAATGTCCCGTTGGGGATACAACAAAAAGTTATAATACTTAAGTGTTGATTTGCCCTCCTGCATGATCTGCACCGGTGTTTCAACGGCGTTAAAGGGTATCCCCGTGTTATATACCTCTGCAAATACCTCCTGGTAACCCTGCTCTGCCAGTTCGGGTAAGGCTTCAAAATATGACTAACCCATTATTTCCTTTCCCTTCCCCCATATCTTAATAATGGCGTCATTGGCAATTGTTATCACAAGGTCCTCACCGTATAAAATGCCTATTGCCGAAGGCGAGGAATAAATAAGATGATGATACCGTTCCTCGCTTTCCCGTATTTTCTTTGTCGCCATCGCCTTTTCGGTGATATCCTCAAGTGTACCATTAAACCGGTAGGCTATCTTTTGTTCGTTAAACCATGTTTTACCCTTGGCATGTACCAGGATTTCCTTTTTAGTAATGGGGTGAACAATGGTGTACTCAATATCATAATTCCCGCCCGAAGAAAACTCCAGGGCTTTCCGTATCGCTTCACTTACCCTTTCACGGTCCGACTTTAACATTGCATTTATGGCGTAGGATAGTTCAACCTCCTGGTTTGGTGAAAGGCCAAACCAACTTTTCAAGCGTTCATTTGAAGAAAACCTACCGCTTATGGGATCGTAATTCCAGGTGCCTAATTCGGTGGCTTCAAGGGCAAATTCAAAAGCACTTTTGTTTTCTTCCACCTTTTTATAAGCCAATACTTTATCGGTGGTTTCAGTACAGGTAACAAAAACGCCGGTGGGTTTTCCGGTTTCATCCTTTACAGGGCTATAACTGAATGTCCAACATGCGTCTTCTATTGCTCCATTGCGGTTAGTGGGAATTAACTGGTCTTCGCTCCGAACAGCCTCGGCATTAATAAGCACCCTGTCTATAAGTGGTTTTATGGTGGGCCACATTTCCGGCCATGCGTCTTTACCTTCCATTCCGGGAACTGACGGACGCTTTCCTTCCCTACCCAAACCGGAGCGAAAGGCATCATTGTAAAAAAACACCAGGCCTTTACCCCAAAACAAGAACATGGGGAACTGCGAATTAAGAAGAATATCAAGTGCGGTTCTAAGGCTTTGCGGCCAGAATTGCGCGGCGCCCAATGATGTTTTATCCCAATCCTTTTGCCGGATAAGCTTTCCCATTTCGCCTCCGCCCTCAAGAAACGCTATATTATTGCCCGAGGTATTATTCATTTCAATATTATTTAAACCCAAACGCAATCTCCTGCCGTTAACTCAATTGTGCTGCCAGGAAATTATCGCGTAGCAGTATAAATATGATTATCAGAATATTCTAATTTACCTCTGCTACTATTGGGTTATGCAACTTCTAAAAAGTAGTTTTCCCTTTGGGGTTTCTGATACAAATCAGTTGCCAATATTATTCTGATCGCCTTCTTTAAAAGTCCGAAACTTGTAGGTTTACGAATATAGAAATTTGCACCCAACGCATAGGTTTTATTAATTGCCACGGGGTTATCAGACGTTGAAAATATAACCACCGGTATTTGTTTCAGCATGTCATCCTCCCTTATTTCTTTCAAACAATCAAAGCCATCCTTTCCCGGCATATTTAGGTCCAAAAAAATAACATCGGGAATCTTTTCCCCCAACTTTTGCATCAACTCGTCTCCATTTTTCAAAAAGGAAACCTTACCTGAAAAACCGATATCGCCTAAAGCCTCCTTAAATAAGGTGCGATCATCCTGGTCATCATCCGCATGAAAGATTTCTCGATTTTGATAGGGGGTATCCATAAAGTAAGTTTAAGCCAGTTTCTTCTTTTTCATGTATCCATGGTGAAATTACAAACCCATTTATTTCAACATTTTAGACCTCCTTTTGGGAAGACGTAAAAGATGCGGCAAAAATAATTAAACAGAATAAAACAAGTGGGCTCAACTACATAGAATTCCACACCAACGGGGTGAAATATCCCCATATATTAAAATAGCGATAAAATAGGTCACCATATTTTCCTCAAAATAAAATCATCATTTAGTGCTTTTTTAATGCTTTTTGATTATTTTTGTACACTGTAAAGACATCAGACCTTAGAGAAAGACTTCAGACAAATACAAGAAGAATCCTTCCATCGCAAATAAAGCCGTAACACACTGTAACAAGTGTACCACACATTTACAGTGTTACACTGTTACACCAGATATCAGACAAATAGACATCCGACTCCAGACAAATGCAAAACCAGAATTCTCTCCCTCTCTATCTCAATAAAAAACTGTAACACCCTGTAACAAGTGTAACACCTGTATCACCCTGTTACGACTGTTACAAGGCACTAAACAAATATATGACCTAGCAAAAATTTAACTGTCCCACGCGTGTCTCACTCTATTTTTGGGACAGTGCTACATCAAAAGATATAGCAAATAACTTACTGTGTATACGTATAGTATACGAGTAGGAGTATCTATTTTAAAATATTAGCAAAAAAAAATAACAAACTGCTAGCAATAAGTGTCCTGTCCCAAAATAAGTGTGAGACAGTACTGGGACAGTTGGGACAGTTTATAGTAGACAATAGATGTTAGACATCAGACAAAATACAAACCAATAGCAACCCTATCGCTGTAACACTGTAAAAGTGTAAGACACCCGATACACTTGTTACGCTTTAAGAGACAATAGACACAAGACTAAAACAGTCCTGTTACACTTTTACAACAAAGAGAATAGAAGCCATAGCACTGGAAGTCTAGCGTCAAGTATCTAAAGTCTGTTTAAGAATTCTCCTTACTAAAAGTTTTCAGGTCTGCCATTATCTGGTTGGCAATGTGGTCGGCGGTGGTTTCGGAGTTACTTTCGGCGTATATGCGGATGATGGGTTCGGTATTGCTTCTGCGCAAATGCACCCACTCGCGGTCGAAGTCTATTTTAATGCCGTCAATGGTATTGATGGGATATTTTTTATACTTCTTCAGTATCTCCTTAAACAGGTAATCAATACTGGTAGCATGATCAAGATCGATCTTCTTTTTTGCAATGTAATAGTGCGGATAAGTAGCCCGTAATATCGAAGCCTGTTTGCCCGACTTAGCCAGGTGCGAAAGGAAAAGCGCAATCCCCACCATCGCATCGCGGCCATAGTGAAGTTCGGGATAAATGATACCCCCATTGCCTTCGCCGCCTATAACGGCCTTTACTTCCTTCATCTTTTCAACCACGTGTACTTCACCCACCGCCGAGGCAAAATATTCCGCTCCGGCTTTTTCAGTTATATCCCTTAATGCACGGGTAGACGACAGGTTAGAAACCGTATTGCCTTTCTTTTTACCCAATACATAATCTGCCACAGCCACCAAAGTGTACTCCTCGCCAAACATATCGCCATCCTCGCAAACAAGTGCTAAACGATCAACATCCGGGTCAACACTAATCCCCAAATCGGCTTTTACTTTTTTTACCGTTCTCGAAAGCTCATTCAGGTTTTCGGGTAGCGGCTCAGGGTTATGCGGAAAATGGCCTGTTGGTTCAGTGTAAAGTTCTGTAACAGTTTCAACACCCAAAGCCTTTAATAATTTTGGCACTGCAATACCACCGGTGCTGTTAACGCAGTCAACCACTATTTTAAAGTTACGCGCCTTAATAGCGGCAACATCTACCAGTTTAAGCTTTAATATTTTTTCAATGTGCTTATCAATGTATCCTTCCTTAAGCGTATAGCTGCCCAATGCGCCTACTTCTTCAAACTCAATGGCCTGTTCCTCTGCCAAAGCCAAAACCTCCTCCCCTGCTTTTGCAGAGATAAATTCGCCTTTAGCATTCAGCAACTTTAAAGCGTTCCATTGTTTTGGATTGTGCGATGCGGTAATAATAATACCACCACCGGCCTTTTCGTCCTGCACCGCAATTTCAACAGTTGGAGTAGTTGATAGGTCTAGATCAATTACATCAATACCTATTGATTGCAGTGAGCCGACAATAATATTGCTAACCATTTTGCCGCTTAAGCGGGCATCGCGGCCAATTACTATTTTATTGTTTCCACCATTTGCTTTTACCCATTTGCCAAAAGCAATGGTAAATTTCATGATGTCAACGGGCGTAAAGTTATTACCTGGAATACCACCAATGGTTCCGCGAATTCCTGATATTGATTTTATAAGTGTCAAAGCTTGGTTTTTATTTGGGGTGGCAAATGTATAAATTTCGCATTTTTATAAAAGAGTTAAAAGCAGTTTTTATAAACAAACACCAACAATGGAAGAGAAGAAATGGTTCGAAGAATGGTTCAATTCCCCATATTATCACCTGCTTTACTCCAATCGCAGCGAAGATGAGGCTGAAATGTTCATTACTGCCCTTGTTGATAAACTAAACATTACCCGGGGCGCAAAAGTGCTGGACGTGGCCTGTGGTAAGGGCCGCCACAGCCGTACATTGGCCAAACTGGGTTTTAATGTTACAGGAATTGACCTTTCGAAAAACAGTATTGACTACGCTAAACAGTTTGAAAACAAGCAGTTACACTTTGATGTGTGGGATATGCGCAAAGTATATAAGCAAAACGAATTTGATTATGTGCTCAACCTGTTTAGCAGTTTCGGGTATTTTAATAATGAAGATGAAGATAAGGCAGCTATTTGTGCCTTTGCCGATAACCTGAAGCCGGGAGGAACTTTACTGATAGACTACATTAATACCGAATGCGCGGTAAAAAATATGGATAGCAGAAGTATAGTTCCACGCGGTGATATCCAGTTTCATATTCAGAAAAAAGTGGAGAACGGCTATATCAAAAAGAAAATTGATTTTTTGGCCGAAGGAGTTAATTACAGTTTTGAAGAACAACTGGAGATCATTAACCTGTACCGCTTTAAAGAAATGTTGCAAAGTGCAGCGCTTGAATTAAAAGCCGTTTACGGCGATTATGAGTTGAATGAATTTGATCCGGCTAAATCGCAGAGATTGATTTTAGTTGCGCAGAAATAAATTAGATCAGCGGCAAAGTATTTATGTTAGAAGCCTTAAGAGAGATTGACCATACTATTTTTCATTTTATTAACCAGGGTATGGCTAACCCGGTGCTGGATTGGCTGTGCGTTATATTAAGAGGCAAACCTTTTTTGGCCACCTGTTATGTTATTTTTTCGGTGATCATATTAGTGCGCTATCCCTCGCAGTTTTTAAAGATTGCCATATTAGGCGCCCTCACATTTTTACTAACCGATCAAATATCAAGCGCAGTGGTAAAAGCTTTCATTCATCGCATAAGGCCCTGCAACAATCCCGCAATAAATGCAAGACTATTGTTAGATGCCTGTGGAGCGGGTTTTAGTTTTACATCATCCCACGCGGCAAATAGTTTTGGCATGGCCACCTTTTTAATTTTTGTAGCCAGCCATAAATTGCGCAACACATTTATACTGGGTACCTGGGCCGCACTGGTTTGTTTTAGCCAGGTTTATGTAGGGGTACATTTTCCGGCAGATGTTGTTGGAGGTGCTTTGCTGGGAATTTTAATTGGAAGCGCAACCGGGTTTGTTTTTATTAAATACGCCACAACTCTGAAAATGCGGACTCAGTAGCACTTATGAAGGAGATACGCCAAATATACCAGGAAGACGAGCACCAATTACCCGCTTATAGCAATCTATGGCAGCGCTACAAAATTCCTATCGTTCAACAGTCAAGGCAAAATTTGTTGGTGCTGGGTACCGTATTTGGCATTGCCATTTTACTGCCACTGTCGTTTATCCTGATTGATTCAAAACAACTCTCCTATTTTCTGCTAGTTGCAGCCTTAGTAATAACCCCTTTTATTGCCGCATTTTTCTTTTTAGCCAAAAGAATTTCAGAGCAAATTGAAATAGAAGTTGAGAGTGAGAAACTGACCATCAAGTCAAAAGATACCACCGTGATTCGGTTTGATGATATAGCAAATTACGTAATAGAAGATGAGGCCTTTATCAGGCTAACTATTACTTTAAGGAACAAGCAAACTATAAGGTTACTGGCCAATAAATTTTATTGCGAAATCGAACCTCTCCAAAATTTTGTCCGCTACTTTGACAAGATAATGACCCACCTTATTGATACGAATAAAATAACTGCCAAAAGGAATGCCTCTTTTATTAGTTCAAAATGGGCCTTGCCGGTTTTGATAGCTCTTTCAATTTTAATGGTCACTTCTGTGGCGATTCCTATCTTCTACTTTAAAAAACATATTAACGCACCACTGTTTTCTTCATTTGCATTATTAGGCGCTTTATGGGTCCGATATTTTACCACTCGAAATAAAAAGAATGCTCATTAAATACGGACTTAGCATTGCAACAAAAAACTAAATTTGCCTAAACACCAAAAATCTCAATACCCAATACTCAATACGAACATCTAAATACTCAATACTAAACCATGGAATTCATAAAAGTAAACCCACAGGCCGATAAATTTATAGCGCTTATTGAATTGAATCGCCCTAAAGAACTGAACGCATTAAGCAGACAGTTAATGATTGAAATACGCGATGCCTTAAGAGAGTTGGATGAGGACGATAATGTTCGCGTTATTATATTAACGGGTGGAGAAAAAGTATTTGCTGCCGGTGCCGATATAAAGCAAATGGCTACTGCAACCGCCATCGACATGTTTAACATTGACCAGTTTAGCACCTGGGACCAGATAAAGAAAACCAAGAAACCAATCATAGCTGCCGTATCAGGTTTTGCCTTAGGTGGTGGCTGCGAACTGGCCATGACCTGCGATATGATAATGGCTTCCGAAACTGCAAAATTCGGTCAGCCCGAAATTAAGATAGGTACCATGCCGGGAGCCGGTGGAACACAAAGGTTAACCCGTGCCGTTGGTAAAGTAACCGCTATGGAACTGGTGCTAACCGGTAAATTTATTTCGGCTAACGAAGCACTTGGCTATGGACTTGTAAATCGTGTTGTACCTGTTGAAGTACTGATGCAGGAAACATTTAATCTTGCCCGCGAGATAGCTAAACAATCGCCGGTGGCCATTAAACTGGCTAAGGAATCGGTTAACAATGCCTTTAACTCAACACTGGATGAAGGACTGATATTTGAGCGCAAAAACTTTTACCTCACCTTTGCCAGTGAAGACCAGAAAGAAGGCATGGCCGCTTTTGTTGAAAAGAGGGTACCTGAGTTTAAAGGGAAGTGATTTTATGAAGAAAATCATTAGTGCGTTGATAAGTTAAATCGCTATCCTTTGAAACTATTTTATCCCACAGCTTCGTGGCTTATTTTTCTTTTAACGAATTGATTTCATCGTCAAAGTTTCTGCTTCGAACATCATAATGGATCATAAAAACCATAATTAATCAGCGTTCTATTTT
>JAQBNQ010000078.1 GCA_028288545.1 Bacteroidota bacterium | reverse complement strand
GCTACATATTGTTTTTTCAACTCTTCTTTTTCGGCTTCTATTTCTGCCTCTTTTTCTTTACGGGCCACTGAATTTGAACTGCTTCGAAAATAGATGTATCCGCCCTGGATACGCCAATGCGTTAATTGTGCGGGTATTTTCGACATATCGAATTTTGCGGCTGATAAAAAACTGCTGATACTGTCCCCCGGCAACCCCCATCCATTAACACATCCCTTAAGAGAATTAACCACGGTTTTACCATTGCGGCTGATAATACAATCTACCACCACATAAAATATTTTGTAGTTGGCGTTTGCTTTTCTGTCGTCATCGTCAACCAGTTTCATACCAATATACTTTGCCAGTTGCTGTTCAAAGCTGCCGCCATCGGCCAGTAGTGGTAATTTGTAAATGGGCGGGGCATCAACTTTTGTTACAACGCAATCATTAACACGGCTTATTGTTTTCAGATAACTGTAATCAGCGTTGTAATCCGTGGAGCTGATCAAATTACCGGTAGTAGCGGAAAAGCGCATCACTTTTTTATCACTGTTTAAAAGATACAGCGTGTCATTATAAAAAAAGGTGTTGAAGTTGATAGCAAATTTTTCGGTATCGCTTACACCGGGTTTAAAGCCGGGGCAAAATGCGTGGTCAACAAATTTATCTGAATCCCTGCACAGTACTGATGGGTTATCGTAAAGCGAATGGCAATGTGCTGTATCGTCATCGCAGTTGTTAAGTTGTTTTGTGGTGTACGATTTTATTAATGCCCCGTGTTGATAGAATAGAAGTGTTTTGAGGTCCTCCATTTTATCATCGCGATATAGGTCGTTTACATAAGTGAGCGTCTGACCGTTGTTGCTTAAATTTATTTTGTTTGGGTAATAAGTATAATTGAAATCGCGATTTAAAGTGTACAGCGCCGAATCATTGCTGGTTTGATAAACCCTTGTTTCGCCGTAGGTAGATTCTTCTTCATTATCGTATGGGAGAGTTACCAGGTAATATTTTTTGTTGGGGCTGTACAGTTTAAGAATATAAACCACCGAGGAAGTAGTTTGACTAAAAGCATTTGCCAGTGTACAGGAAATAATAATAAGAATCAGCAGCCGCTTCATTACGCCCTTGTTTTGCGGCCAATTTACCAATAAATTGTAGTAGGGGCCAAGAATTCAGATTATATAAATAATGACTTTAACTGAAGGGCCGCTTTAACCCTTCATCATTATAAACGAACTGATGATCTGCTTAAAGGCTTTCAGCTCTTCCTCCGTTGCAGGTCGTTTTGAAATATTCATTGCAAACGATGCGCCGCCTTTATATTTGGGGCCCGGGTTTACATAAACCAAATATTGATAGAACTCTTCTTCAACAAACACCAGCTTTGCAAAACATTTATAGCTAATATGAGAAACGAGGAACTTTTCCTGTTTCAGGTTTTTGTATTTGTCTTTGTACTGTTTAATATCGTAAGCAAGATCCTTTTCGGTATCCTCATCTTCCTTATTAAAATGGTACACCTGTATAAGTGCTCCTCCATTTTTTATATCCGCCTTACTTTTGTAAAAAACGATATTGGCGAAATATTCTTTAGCAAGGTCAATGTCTCCTGTCCAGCCGTCGGGTTCTTTTACCCCGAAGGCAAAGCCATCGCCATATACCATTAAGGATCCCATTTTTACGGAGTCGGAGGTTTGGGCAATTCCCTTAAAGGTTGCAAATGCCACTAGGAGGAATGCTAAGATTTTAATTGGTCGTTTCATAACTAGTCGAGCCTTTGAATAAACTTAATCCAATTACCGTAATAAATGGTTTGGATGATTTCTTCGCTATTAAAGAATGGCGTTAGTTCATTATCCAGCCATTCTTCTACCGCTGCGTAAGTTGTTGTGCCGTTTTCTACCGCAGAAATAATATTGCTTTGCGTTGTAAAATAAAGCGCTAATTGTTTTTTGTTGAAGACAATGGGGTTCTTAAATCTTTCTTCTTCAACAAAATGGAGGTTCTTTGAATGTAGATTCTCGTTGGTCCAGCTATAGGTATTGTTGCGTGGGGGCGAAGGATATTTAGCCAAGTAAACATTTGGAAACCACTCTTTGAATTTGTCGTTGCCTTCCATCTCTGAAATAAAATAGTTCTCGTACAGTACCAACCAACCTTTGCTTTTTAGCAGACGGTTTGCTTCTGCCAAAAATCTATCAATATCAAACCAATGAACACCCGAACTAACTGTAATAAGGTCAAACTCTCCATCGGCAAAAGGTTGTTCTTCTGCGGGTGCGATGGAATAATTTATTTCTTTCGATGGAGCAGCATAGCCGAGTATTTGTTCGGAAATGTCGGTGCCGTAAACGTTTGTTGCGATTGATAAAAGCGCTTTGGTTGAGAGGCCCGTTCCACAGGCTACGTCCAGCGCCTTGTTTAATTTGCCCCGTGGTTTTATAAAAGCCTCAACATGTTTAATTGTATTGCTGTGAAAATCCGGTCTGCCTCTGGCATATCGCTCTGCTACTATTTTTGGATCAAAGTAGTTCATCGCGGTCTTTATTTCAACTGTATTGTTCTTGCCAGTTTTTTTATCTCGGCCAATTGATTTTCAAAATCAGATTTTACAATGCCTTGTATAATGACGGCTTTGTCGGTGGTGGTAACAGCTAACTGGTATATCAGGCATTTTTTGCCGTTCAGGCTTCCATATACTTCCGATTCGAAAGCCGGTAGTCCGTTAACCGGTGCGTAGGAAGGATTCTTAACCTGCTGGGTGGTAAAGCCATACTGCGCCAGTTTGGTAACAAACATTTCGGAAATGCTACGGGCGGTCATGCTGGTATCTTTGGGCAGGGGAGTAACGTTTACAAAAGGATCATCGCCCAATGATTTTTTGTTTTCGCCATTCAGTGTGTAAACGAAAAAGCCGGACGCTGATTTTGCGAATTTGAAAGTTGAAACGCTATCGTTCAGTTTAAAGAAGGCAGAGGCAAAGGGGTCTACTTTTAAATCCTTGTCGTAATAGATAGTAGCAAAAGCCTTTTTGATATCATCGGCCGCTTTATCATCGGTGGCAGGGTACATGGCCATTATCATTACCGAAAAAGTAGTATCGCCAAACACAATACTAATTGCCTTTGAATTTTTTTCGCCCTGCATAGAAACGTACCTGGCCGGGTAATTATTTACTGTCATGTCTTTAAACTCAAACACCTGGGCACCTTGTTTTTCGAAAGACTTTTTAGTGAAGGTGGCTGCGTTGGTGTTAAAGTTGCCGCCCACCAGGTCGTACATTTGTATGTAGGCGTTGTTGCCTTTTTGCAGACCGGTGAAGCCATTGGCAGTTTTATATCCCACTGGCGGAATGATATAGATGCGGGTACCGGGTATATTAATGTGCTGCGCGGTTTTTATACTGACGATATCTACCGGTTCGGTTTTTGACTTTTTATCGTTACAGGCGGAAAGGGTAACACAGAGTGCAAGTGCAAGGAGTATTTTGTTCATGGTTGGTTATTACGGGGCGCAATTTATTTAAACTGAACGGTTCTTACCAGTTTTCTTACTTCGGCCACATTATTTTCAATATCGGTATTTATAATGGCCTGAAAATTCAGGGACCTGGTTTTGCCTATTAGGGTAAACTCGCATATCACCCCTTTTTTGCCATTTATTTTGCAATAAGATTCTACTTCGAATGCCGGCAAACCTGCAATGCTGCTATCGGAAGTAGTTCGGGAGGTTTCGGTGGCAAGGGAACTGGTTTTTTGTCTGAGGGTTTTTAAAAAACTTTCAGCCAGATCTTTGGGGCTATCATCAACACTTGGTACCGTGGTTATTATTATAAAATCCTTTGTGTAGTCTGAGTCTTTGGGCACATCTGTGAGGGAATAAAAGGAGTAGGACGAATTGCCTTCAACAAATTTAAACGCGGATTTGTTGTCATCAAGTTTATAAGTTACAGAGCTGCTAAAATCTATTTTTAAATCTTTATCGTAATACAGGGTTGCCAGTGCATTTTTTAAGACTTCGCCGGTTTTTGTATCATTTGTTCCATAACAGGTAAACACCGTTGCGCAAAAGTCCGTATCGCCAAACAGTATATTTAAGGACTTGAGGTCTTTACTATATTGAACACAGACATATTTACCAGCGTAGCCATTTACTTTAATGCTGCCACGCTCGAAGATCTTTTTTCCGGAAGTGTCGTATTGGGTTTTAAACCTGGCAAGGTTGTTTCCAAAACCGTTGGTATTGAATTCATCAAAAACCCAAATAGCGGCGTCGCCGTTTTCATTTTCGAATCCCGCAAAATTTTTTGAAGGTTTGAGACCTGTTGGCGGAATAATAAAAAACCTGGTACCCGGTATATTAACATGGGCGCTTGTTTTTGTGCTTGTAATGTCATTTAGCCATGGTTTTTTGGGCCAGTTACAGGCGGAAAGAAAAATGGCTGCAAGTATTGTGAGATGAAATCTATTCATGATAAGGCTAAAATATAAAATAACGAATGGCTAAAGAAAGCAATACAATGGAACGCCCGCCCGACTGAATGGCTTCAGTCATTCGGGCGGGCTGAGTAATTATGACCTGTCTGCCGACAGGCAGGTTTTTATGATGGAATTATGATTTTTTGCGGGAAAATGCGCTTGAGGGGTTATGTTTTGGTCTTGTATTCAATATCCGTAAACTCGGTACTTGACACGTAGCCTATCCTTTTATAAATGTGGTTGGTTACCGGGTTTGATATATCGGTAAACAGTCCGCAGTATTTATAGCCTTGTTGTAAAATGTGCCGGCTTAGTATTTGTACAATGGTGGTGGCGTAACCCTTGCCGCGCCATTGTGGGGGAGTATATACCAATCCAAGAAAACCTACGTTTTTTGTTTTGCGCACTATGGCAGCAATGGAAACTATTTCGTTATTGTCTATCCACTTAAAAATAACACCGTTGTTTATACGCAAGGTAGCACCGGCTTTAACCTGTTCTGCTGTGGCTTTTGGGAAGGTGCCTGTGTCTTCTTCAAAGTTTAAGGTCCACTGTGTAATAAGGTCGAGGTCGTTTTGAGTGGCTACTTCAAAGCTGCCGGGACTCATTGGTAGTTGGTTCACTGTGGTTAAGCGGTGAACTATCATACCGCGGCGGTTAATTTCTTCGCCTCCATAAAATTTAGTGAAGGCGGTTGAATGGAAAGTTTCGCCCACAGCACCGGTAAGTTGAATGTTGTTAGCCAGGTAATATTGTGCCAGCGCTTTTATGTGTTCAGGATGATTGGAGTTGCAGGATATAACGGCTTTTGAAATTGTTTTAATGGAAGAAGCGCAGATATTACCGTCTTCCACCGCATTAATAAAAACACAATTTTTATACTGCCTTGTTCTATCCGGAAAGTTGTTGCACAGGCCTATCATCAGGTTGTTCTCCAACTCCCGTTGCTCCAGTATTTGTTCAGTGTCATCTAAAAACTGCCCGGGGGTATTATATGCGGTAACGGTTATCATTAGTCGGTTACTACTATCTTTTTATTCAGCGTTTGTTGCGGGGTAATTAGCCTGATGATATAACAACCCGATGCTAGTTTACCAACAGGTACTTGTTTTTGAAGTGCAAGTGCCGGTTCGGTGGCAGAAGTGTATATCACCTTTCCGGATATATCTGCAAGTTGCAAAGTACAATCGGTTGCTTTTTTCAGGATGGCGTTTACAAACAGGGTTCCGTTGTTAATGTAAGCTGCAAAATCGTTAGCTGAAATTGTGGATTCAATACCGGTTGAGAAACTAACCGAGTAACAGCCAAAATCCTGGCACTGGGCAGCATCTGTTACCGTAACGCAATAAGTGCCGGTAACAAGGTTAGAATCGTTTTGTGTGTTGGTGAGATTGGTCCAGTTAAAAGTATACTGAGGCGTTCCACCGGTAACGGTAAGGGTAATGCTGCCATCGTTTGATATTGCTGTTGAAGCAGGAGTTATAACAAAGCTAAGACTTATAGAATCGGGTTGAGTGATAGTAACAGTATCATAGGCCGGGCAAAAATTAGCATCGTCTACCTCTACATAATAGGTTCCGGCAGTGAGGAAGCCGAACTGACCGTTGCCAGATGAGACGTTATTAATGCCATCAGTGGCTGAATAAGTATATCCGCCAACACCACCTGAAGCCGTGGTGGCAATGCCTCCGTTACTAGCTCCATAGCAGGGTTCAGCAAACGGGGTTGCGTTCGCTACAACAGCCGTCGGAGAACCAACGGTTGCCTGTATTGTATCAGTACAACCTGTTGCATCGGTTACGGTTGCTACATAAGTACCCGGAGCCAGTTGATTCGGATTGTTGCTGCCCCAATTGTACGAATAAGGAGGGTTTCCACCCTGTGCATTTACGGTTACTGTTCCGTCCGTTAAACCAAAACAAGAAACATTTGTAACGCTGCCAACAGTTGCATTAACCGGTGCAGGAATTGAACCCGGCATAAGCGCAATACCGCGCAGTTTTGTATTAGTAGGGGTAGTATATATAGAAGATAAAGTACCGGTAGGTGCCTGGTTGTAACCGCTGCTGTCGTTTAATGTGTAAATATCCGTTTCGGAGGTAACATATAAATGAACCGGTCCGGTGCCACAGGGTTGATAAGCTGTTAATCCGCGTAGGCTGGTTGCACTGTTAATGCTGCCGTTAAGTACCCAGGTACCACTTACCAGCGAGTATTTAAGTACACCGCCTAGATTGGTAGTGCGCTCATCTGCAACATACACTACATCAAGGCCCGGAGTATTAGGGTCCATGTCTAAAAAATAAAAAGCGTAAGGCGATGAAGAAGCATCGTTATCAATTGCGTTAAGATTAGTAGTTGTTTGCCCCGCGGTGGTTGACAGACCGGTGCCTATGGTGTTAAGACCATGATACGAGTTAACCGCAGCGGATACATACAACTGTCCGTTAAAGATATTTACGTTACGTGTGTTTACCACATCGGTACTAATATGAATAGGGGCGTTGTTAACAGTGCCATAGTTAACGTAATAGGTTCCACCGTTTGCACTGGCAAGACCGGAAGTCCAGAAGGAGTTTCCGTCAACACTAACTGCACCGCGAATGTTGTTTACATTATATGCGCCGGTTGCGCTGATCACTGTGCTGGTATTTACGTTGCCGGCAGCATCAACGCGGGCCACTACGCGGTCGATGTTTGTTGCGGTAGATACCGAAGCAGTACCGGGTGCGGCGTCGTAACCTGCTAAGGACAGGTAATTTCCATCTACCGATAAAGTTATAGCGCCTTCGGTGGTTGCTGTGCCGTTAAGGGTAAATGCGCGGTTAGCACCGTTTGCTGCAATGGGCAAGGCAACAGGTGTAGTTATAACGCTGCCACTTGTTGAACGTACTTCGATAAACACCGGTGCAGCTGCTGATGATAGGGCACTACTGCCATCGCCTACGCGCACTATGGCAAGGTGCTGTGCTTGTATTTGGGATAGTGAAAGTGTAAATAATAGAAAGGTAGAGAAAAGGTTGAAGTACAGTTTTTTCATGTGGGTGTATATGTTTAAGTGATAAATTTAAAATTAATTGATTGGATTAAACATTTATCTGGTTTGGCGCCAGTTGCAATCCACGCCCTTTTTAGGAGAATGGAAACGGAGTCTTTTAAGTAAACTACAATTTGAACTATCTTGGCGGCGATGAATGATAAAGTGAAGGAACTGGAATTACAGATTGCATCTATGCCGGATAGCAACCGCAAGGTGGAGTTGATGAACGACCTTAGCTTCCAATTTATGGACCGCGATCCATCGAAGGCGCTCAATAATTTGAACCTTACTTTTGAACTGGCTAAAAAACTTGATTTTAAGGAAGGCGAGATTATTTGCCTGATGTACAAGGGGCTTGTTTTTAATAGTTCCAAAATGTACACGGAGGCTATACGGTTTTTAAATGAGGCTATGCAGTTGGCAGAAAGCACTAATAACCAAATGCAGGTTGTTAGATGCAAGGCTAACATGGGCGACATATATTTTTGTCTGAAGCAATACGATAACGCCATTAGCATAACCCGCGAAGCACTTGCGTTTTTTGAAGAGCGCGGAGCAGAGGATGATATTATGGTCTGCAAAATGAATATTGCCGCCAGTTATGGCGAAATGAAAAAGACAGACGAGGCGTTGAAGTTTTTGTACGAGGAAGCCGATAGACAGGAAGCTAAAACAGAAAAGAACAAGTGGGCGCTGTGTAATATTTACAATAACATTGGCGCTAACATTGAACACGAGGGAAAATTAGACGAGGCCCGTGCCATGTTCGAAAAGGCACACACACTGGCGCAGGAGTTAAACCACATTTATTTATTGCAGATGACCAGCCATAATATTGGCAGCACCTGCCTTCTGCAAAATAAGGCGGACGAGGCTATTAAATGGTTCAACCAGTCAATTACCGTAAACGAGGAGCATGGAATACGCGAGCACATTGCTGAAAATTATGAAGCACTTTCGAGGGCGTATGAAATGAAGGAGGATACAATAGAAGCGCTGAAGTATTACAAACTTTTTAAAAAGGCCACCGATGAATCGAATATGGTGGAGGCAACGAGCGAGATTGCAAAACTTGAATTTCAGAAGGAAATTATTTTGAAGGAAAAGGAAGCAGCGCTTGAACGGGAAAAAAATGCCGCCCTTAAAATTGCCCACGACCGCGCCGATGCTTTGCTGATGAATATTCTACCTGCGCAAGTAGCAGAGGAATTAAAAGAAAAAGGCAGTGCCGAAGCGCGTTATTTTGAAAACGTGACTGTGTTGTTTACCGACTTTAAAAACTTTACAACGGTAAGCGAAAAACTATCCCCGCGCCAATTGGTAGATGAACTGCACCAGTGCTTTAAGGTTTTTGACGAGATCATTTCGAAATATAATATAGAGAAGATAAAGACCATTGGCGATGCTTACATGGCTGCCAGTGGGTTGCCTTCCGCTAATCCTAACCACGCTACCGATCTTGTTAAGGCAGCGCTTGAAATACGCGATTTTATTTTGGCCCGCCAGGTGCAATCGAAAAAAACGGGGTTGCCCTCGTTTGAAATGCGCATTGGCTTAAACAGTGGTCCACTGGTGGCGGGCATTGTGGGCGTTACAAAATTTGCTTACGATATTTGGGGCGATACCGTTAACACGGCAGCCCGCATGGAACAAAACTGCGAGGTGGGCAAGGTAAATATTGGCGAGGCCACTTACCAATTGGTTAAGGATACATTTAAATGCGAGTACCGCGGCGAGATTGAAGCGAAGAATAAGGGGAAATTGAAGATGTATTTTGTGGAATGAAAAGGCTAAGCCACAAACGAGGCTACTCTATTACCAATTTTCTAACACCAATTCTCCCGTTTAAATCCATCACTTTTACTATATACAATCCTGCTGAAAGATGGCTTACATCAAGTATATAATTAGTGCTTGTTAGTTTTTGGGTAAGTATTTCTTTGCCTTGTAAGTCGGTAACTTGCAGGGAGGCGGCGCTTAGGTTTTCTGTTTGGATGGTTACAGTATTGTGGGTGGGGTTGGGTAGGAGGGAGAAGCGAATTGGGTCTCTTAATGTGGTTATTGAATTAAATGTTGGCGTATAATGTAAAGCGAAATCTTTGCCGCTATAAAAAGAATCAATTGAGGAAATAGCAATACTCTCAACATTGGATACCGGGCAACTTACGTAAAAGGGCAAATATGCGGTGTCCACTACTACTGTGTAATCGCCGGAAGCACTTACGTTAAATGCATAATAACCTTGATTTTCCGTAAAGCTATCTCCTTGCCAAAGGCCGTCTTTATATAAACCCACCTTAATGTTATGTTGACCAATATCACCAGCATTAAAAATGCAATTACTATCAGCATCAAAATAAACCCTGCCACTTATATTCCAATAAGTAAGGCAATTATTGGGATTACTTACAAGACAAGATGGATAATTTACCAAAGAAGGAATACTACTATCAACCCCGGGAGAGTAGGGAATACAGGCGACAGAGGTGTTCAGAAAAAGAAGGTAATCAATGTATTTTAGCGCAGGTAAGCACCCAAGATTTGGATTGCTATTGCAATATAAGTGAATTAAATGTGTCGGTAGGTCTGGTAAACTAGTAAGTTCGTTAAAGCTGCAAATTAAATCGGTAAGTCCCAAAGGGAGGGCCGGTAAATCGGCGAGTTGGTTGCGGGCACATAGCAGTGATTTTAGCCCTGTGGGCAAAGTGGGTAGATGCGTAAGTTGGTTGACCTCGCAATTTAAATAAGTGAGTGCCGGTGGTAAGGCGGGTAACGCGGTAAGTTGATTTCCTTCGCAACGTATAAAAGTAATACCTGGTGGAAGAGGAGGTAAACTTGTAATATTATTATTTGAGCAAGTTAAAAATGAAAGGTTTGCCGGAAATGACGGTAACGTTGAAATCAAATTGCCATCGTAAATTAAAGTTTTAAGGCTATCTGGTAGGGGAGGTAAACTAGTTAGCTGATTGCCCAAGACATTTAGGTAGGTGATCCCATTTGGCAAGGAAGGCAGATAGGTAAGACTATCAAGCTCAACAATAAGGGTATTAAGAAATTCGGGCAAAGGGCTCGGCAGAGTTTGCAAAGGATTGGCAACGCAACGCAAATAACGCAAGTTGTGGAAATATTGAATTCCTGTTATATCATTTATGAGATAATAATTAATATCAATTTGTACTGAGTCCGTATTTACTACCGCAGCACATGTTGTATCCATCATATTC
>JAQBNQ010000039.1 GCA_028288545.1 Bacteroidota bacterium | reverse complement strand
GTACATTGCTGATTGCATATCGTGTGTTTGCTTTAGTGTTGCGCAAAAGCAATCGGTCTTTTGCAGGGTTAGGGCTTAAACTGAAAGTTGTATTTGCGGGTGTTGCAATGCCGTTAGCGACTCCTATACTTGCTTCAAGAATATCGCCTTCGGGATCCCAACCTTCGAGGTTGTTGAAAATTAACATCGGTGAGCAGGTATTGTTATTTGGATCGAGACTATAAAGCCCTGATTGGAGATTAAGTGATCCCAGGCTAAAAACCAATTTTCCGTTGCTAAGCCTGATCATATTTGAAGACGGGAAAACACCTAAGTTGCTATCTAACGGAAGTATATTAAAACTGGCCGTACCTATATCAAAGCTATATACCAGGCTTGAATCATTTGCATCATACAAAATAGAATATAGTTTGCCATTGGCTTCTGCCAAGCCGGCTGCCGGTATATTATATCCTGCAACAGTTTGAAACTGATACAGGCTGTCGAAAACCGAGTTGGCCGGATCATAACTAATAAGCCAGCTGCTGCCAATGCCATATATTTTGCCGTTGGATGCCTGCATTAATGTAGAGGCAAAATCAGACCGGTATGGAGCGAATGGAATAGACCGGAGCACGGTAAAGTTATTATTTGCAGGGTCGAAGCTGAATAAGGACATCCCGTTTGGGTTCCTGGCAAAGGCATATAGTTTTCCGTCAGTTGCAGGAAGCAGTTGGGTGGATTGATACGGTACATGCAGTTGACTCCATATCCAGTTTAGTGTGTCAAAATCATGTATATCGGTGTAGGTGTTACTGGCAGGGTCGAAAGAAAATATGGCACCTTTACCATTGGCGCCTCCGTAATTAGCCATTCCATACAACTTGCCGTTATTGCCAGATACAAGGCCATACGGCTGTTGCCCGAATTGGGGGTGGCTGTCGCAGTTATACACGGTTGAAAGCGTTTGTGTTACCGGGTTATAGCTGTAAATGGTGCGGTTGCCGGCTGTGCCGTATATTAAGCCGTTATCAGCCATGACCAGTTTTGCCCAGGGGTAAGCCCCATTTATAGAATCGCCTGAATACACAACATGGAAGTTAGTGCCATCGCTATCGCTTTGTAAAATGCAGCCGAATCCATGAGCCCCGCCTCTGTTGGCAGTGGCCCACAAATACTTTGTTTGCGCCTGGGTTAAACTAAACAGTGCCAAAACCAGTAAGAGGGAGAGGAGATTTTTTTTCATAGCTCATAGATTTGAGGGCAAAAATATGGGAGATGAAGTTTTAATGTGCTATGATATATTGAAAATGACAGAGATATGACTTTGTCAGGGATTGGTAAATTTTTGGGTAAAGAGATGATACGAAATTTCGGTATTCTTTGGATGGACTGCCGATTTGGCTAGCAGCCAATGTCTGAATCACACTTTTTGGGATTCGGCCTTTGGTATGGTTACGTGGTAGGGGTACTGTATGGTAAAGTTTTTTTGTTTATTTTAGTAGGAGAGAAGCAAAATGATATAGGGATATAAAACTTAGTTATATGAAATCAATTGAATTAAAGCAGGAAATACACGGCTACATAGAGCAAGCAGATGATAAAGTGTTGAAAGCTATCCGAACCCTTGTTAAGCCAAGTATTGAACAAGTGCAACTTACCAAGGAACAGAAAGTGGAATTAAAAAAGCGGAAGAAAGATCATCTTTCAGGCAAGAGCAGGTCATATACCTGGGAGGAAACCAAGGCTATGATAAAATCCAGAAAAAAATGATTTATGGATTGATGATAAACGAGGAAGCTTATGAGGATTTGCAGAGGGCATATGATTACTACGAAGATGAAAGGACTGGTTTGGGGGAGGAGTTTTTAGAAAAAATTGAGGATAGATTAGACTATCTAAAAAAATACCCCTTGCATTTTAATAAGGTAGAAGACGACTTTAGGCAAACGCTGATTGACAAGTTTCCTTTCGTCATAGTGTATGAAATACAGCGGCGCGAAATAATTGTTTATTCGTTTTTCCATTGCAGTCAAAATCCCGATAAAAAATTTAAGAAGTAATTGGAAAGGATATTCAAAATGGGTCATCCGAAGTCGGCTATCCTGTAGGCTTGGCTACCGGACTTCGCATGGCGGGGAAGTATTTTTGTACTGATGCCAGCGGCATCAAATATTTATAGATAAAATTTCATTAGGGAGAACCGATGCCGTAGGTATCGCATATTGAGAGATTTATGCAGACCGGCCTACGGCATCGGTCTTTTTTGGGCTAAATGATTTTATAAATATGTCATCGCGCTACGATGAGAGATATTGTGCTGGATGAGTTAGTTTATCAACCGAAGTTGGCTACCCAGCGCCTGGCTCTAGACTTCGGATCGGTGGTCAATTGTCTGAACCGCGGATTTTTCGGATTTTGGGATTACGCGGGATTGTATCGTTTGAAGACCTACTTGAAGTATTTTCTGCGTGGCTGTTCTTCCGGTTAGGGAGTTAGTGGGTATGCGTAGCTTTAGTTGCTCATACGATTCGGCTATCGCTGGATGGCCTACAGACTTAGGATAGTGGGGTTTTGGAATATGTCAATACAAATTCCTTTTGCCCCGCGCTACCTCCCAGCCTCCGATGCGGAGGAGTACCCGCCCGGCAAAAGGAATTACAATGTGCTACTATAGCTGTATTTTGTATTCTGCGTGGCGGTTCTCCCGTTTAGGGAGGCAGAGAGTCTGAGTGGCTTTAGTTGCTCATACGATTCGGCTATCCGCAGGATGGGCGACATACTTTGGGACAGCGGGGGGCTACTACCTCTCTACGGTTATGCGCAATGCTTTTGAAATATTCTGTCCCTTTATCAATAACAAATAGACGCCTGAAGGTGCAGTATTCAAATTGATGGTTTGCCGGTTAGTTGTAATTGAAGCTTTGATTATCGTATTACCCAACAGATCGTAAACAGTATAATCAGCGCCGGTTAAACCCGTAGACTTAAGAGTGAAAACGCCGTTATTTGGATTTGGGAACACTTTTATTTCGCCGTCAACTGATGAATTTGTTAAACCGGTAGGGAGTGCGTTAATAATGTTGGAAGTAACAGTGGAACTGCCACTTCGCGAAGGGGTGCAACTACTGTTTAAAATTGCAACTACTTTATAACGGGCGTTTGAATAATGAGCATAATTAGGGTCGGTGGCAGTGGTTATATTTCCCGCAACGCCGGCGATGAGTTGCCAATTGCCGTTTGATATAGAATCGCGGTAAAGGTCGTAACTTGTAGCCGCGTTTGGTGTATTTTCAATTTGATAGGGGATCCAAGTAAAAACACCCTGACCCGAGTCGGTAAGGAATATGGTTTGGTGGTAATTGCTGAAGGCCGAAAAATCGTTGCAGGTATCTTTAAGATTTATTTTGTACCGGTAACTCATCAGGTCTGGATTTGCTCCGGTATCAATATATTCGCTGAGCGAATCCCTATTTAATCCGGCTATTAAAACATAAGTCGTGTCGGGAGTAGGTGCCCTGTATAAATAAAAACTGTCGGTAAGGTATTTGTTCAGCTTTTCCCATATCACAATATTTTCAACAGAATTTGAATCAGCTGTAACCATGCATAATTGTTGCACGGGGCCTGGTGTTTGGGTTACCGCGTACGAAAGAGTGGCAGAATAATTAGCCGCATCGGTAATTGTTAAAGTATAAATGCCCTGGCATAAGCCGGTAATAGTTGACGTGGTATCTGCGGTAGGGCCCCAGAGATACCTGAAAGGCGGTGTTCCGCTTTCCGGTGTAATCGCCAGAGAGCCGGTGCAGGCGCTGGAACAATTAGTGCCGGTTTCAGACACATTTACTGCAATCGGTAACCGGGCAACGGTAAGATGGCTGCTGCAGGCAAACAAGTTAACCGCCATGGCAAAGCTATCACCGCAGGCAAAAACGTTTCCATTGGGACCAACGGAAACATCGTAAACAGGTCCGGGTGTACTGGCGGAATCTACCAGCCTGAATAGAAAATCGTATTTGTAAACGTGCTTTTGCGAACCCACATAAACATTTTCGCAGGAATCTACTGCTAAACCGTAATTCAATTGAAATAAACCATGAGGAATAGGAACAGCGTCTATTATGTCTCCGGTAAGAATAAATCTTTTAAGTAATGTGTTTCCGTTGCTGGTATAAATATAATTACCCGAAACGGCCATGGCATTTTGTCCCTGTCCACCGCCCAATCCAAACGGCGGGTAGTAACTAAGCGTCGATAAACTATACTGCCTGAAAAGGATATTAAAGTTGGTATCAAGTGCACCGATAGTATCCTGGGTTAAGAAATAAAAATTACCGTTGGGTGATGCACAGAGTGTCCGGACTTCGTTTGGAACAGGGAAGGGGTAAAAGATCTGTGTGCTATCAAAATAATCGCTAGCGCAGAACAAGGACCCTAGCGTGTCACCATTATTCAGGTTGATTTCAAACACATAACCATTTATTAGGTTCAATGAATGTGAAGCAGCATTATAATCGGACCCGCCAACAAATAAACGACTATAATCCGGTGTAAAGGAAGGGGCCCAGTATTCCATATATGAACTGGCGGGGTTGTGGATCCACATCATTATCCCTGAGGGCGTTATTTTTGCAATTTGGGCTGTGGAGCCGGCTGTGATGTACGAATTGCCGGCAGGGTCAACTGCCACGGCACCGAACCAAGATGTAGCACTATCCCAGGGTGTATTGTAGGTCCACTGAAGAACGCCGTTGGCATCGAATTTCATTAAGCGAAATGGAACATCACCGCCATAAACATATGCATTGCCGGATAAATCGGTTTTGATGTAAAATGCTTTGTGGGAGTTCGGAAGCGAGTCGGGGAAATATACCCAAGGATCAATGGTCACTTGCTGAGAGTGATCGTAAGGGGCAAGATCGAACGAAATAATGTGTTTATCGCTAAAAACAAAGGATGTGGGGATTGATGGTTTAGACTGGTCTGCATAATAACTGTTGGGGGCCATGTCTGTTATGTTACCGAAGATTGTAGGGATAAAAAGATTGAAATCCTTCAACATGTTTGAGGGATCGGAATAATCCATCTTAATCATCGAGGGATCAGCACCGGGTTGCAGTATGATGGAATATTTAATACCACCGGAATGGAATTCGTATTGCACATCAATGCCCGGGTAAAGATTTTTGTACAGCAGTTTTTTATACGCCTTTACATGGTCAAGGCTTTTATTGTCTACCGTGTAATTTTGATAGTCAGCAACCAGTTCATCAGGAACCAATTGAACATTGCTATTTGCATTTTGCCATTGCATATGTATTACCTGGGTTTGCCAGGTGAACTTGTCGCGCTCCTGTTGCGTTGCGCTTACCGGTTCATCTTCTTCGAGAGTTACCTTTTTGTCAAACCGATAGGTGAGGCCGTTTTTGGTAAACAATACCTGGCAAGGCCCCTTTGCCGTAGCAAACAAAACCTCCGAGCCGGGCAGCAGGTCTCTTCCGTTAAACTGGGATTTATTTTCAATAAAGGACTTTTGGGTAGAAAAAGAATTTTGCCATTGCGGTTGTTGGGCACTAACCAAACAAACCAGCAGCAAAGCAATAAGGAGGGAAGAAGTAAATTTCATGTGCCCGGTATATTTAATTGTTGTGGAATATGCTATATATTACCGAAATGGAATAAATATAGGCGATTTAGGATGATGAAACAAAATTGGGGAAATATTGCCGGTTGTTAGTTGTTTGGAATACAATTCTAGTTGCCAGTTGTCCGTTGTCAGTTATACATGTTTCGCCCTTAGGTTAAGGGCGACCTTAATTTGCTAAATGGGTGTCGGGGAAATTGGTAAGTCGTAAGTGATTTATAATCAAGTGGTTAACTGGTGTTTCTACTTTTTGCATGTTCCGGTATTAGTTTTTGCCTAATAATTTGATTATCAATATTTTAAGGACTTGTGGTTTCTATTTATATCTACTAATAGAAATAGGTGGCCGGCCCCCTAAATCCCCCATAAGGTGACTTAAAAAGCAAAACCGAAAATTTAATCCTGAAGGGCTTTGGGATTGGCTTCAAAGCCCCCTCCGGGGATTTAGGGGCCGCCCTTGCATTTTTAAAAACTCCTACTATCTTTGCGGCCTTAAATAAAAGAACAACATGCAAGTTACATCTGAAGTAAAGAGAAAATTGTTTAAAGATTTTGGCGGTTCTGAAAAAAACACAGGGTCAACTGCTGCGCAAATAGCATTACACACTGAAAGAATAAACCATCTTTCAAACCATTTGAGCACTAACAAAAAAGACCATAGCACTACACGTAGCCTTATTATGATGGTAGGTCAGAGAAGAAGACTTTTGAACTACTTAATGAAGAAGGACCTGACTGGTTACCGTCAGTTGATTGAGAAACTGAATATCAGAAAGTAATAAAACAAGGGAAGGGATGGCGGTTTGCCATCCCTTCTTTAATTTAAAGCGGGTACCACCCCCATGGCCTCTCCTAAAACAGGAGAGGGACAAAAAGTGGAATTGACGAAAACGGCCGGGTAGGTTTTGGGATGGACCCGGACGAGAATAAAGAGAACCAGTTGCGGCAAACGGGTTCCTTACTCCCACCAAAAGCCGGACTTGCACTTTAGCATAAAGGGCAAAGTTTTATAAGACTATTAACATAATAAATAAATACGATGAACATTATTAAAAAGACGATTGACCTCGGAGGAGGAAGAATTGTGGAAATTGAAACCGGCAGACTTGCGAAACAAGCTGATGGTTCGGCCATGATAAAATACGGCAACACGATGTTGTTGGGAACAGTTTGCGCTGATAAAGTAGCCAAAGAGGGCGTAGACTTTATGCCGCTTACTATTGAATACCGCGAAAACATGGCTTCGGTGGGCAGAATACCCGGAAGCTTTTTTAAACGCGAAGGAAGATCTACCGATGACGAAATACTTGTATCAAGATTGATTGACCGCGCTTTGCGCCCATTGTTTCCAAGCGATTACCATGCTAACGTGGTAGTACAGGTAACCCTGGTTAGCGGCGACTTAAATGAAATGCCCGATGCATTAGCTTGTTTAGCTGCTTCGGCTGCTTTGGCAGTTTCGGATATTCCTTTTGGAGGACCTATTTCTGAAGCACGTATTGCTAAGATAAACGGCAAACTGGTTATCAATCCAAGCATCAGCGATATGAAAGACGGTGCTGATATTGATTTGATCGTTGCGGCTTCTGCTACTTCTATATTGATGGTAGAAGGTGAAATGAATGAAGTAAGCGAAGACGATATGATTGAAGCTATCATGTTCGGACATGAGCAATTGCAATCGCACATTAAAGTGTTGAATGAACTGACCGTTGAAAGCGGAAAGACCGTTAAGCAAACATACGTACACGAAATACATGATGAGGAGCTAAGGAAGAAGATGTACGATGCCACTTACAACAAGTGTTGCGAAGTAGCTGCTATGGAATTGGCCGATAAGCATAAAAGAGCAGAACTGTTCGGTAACATTAACACTGAGTTTGTTGCTACTTTAACTGACGAAGAAAAGGGAAAAGCATTTTTGTTGAAGCAATACTACCACGACATTGAGAAAGAAGCCGTGCGTAATGTAATGTTGGATCAGAACAAGCGTTTGGACGGCAGGAAGATGGATGAGGTTCGCCCTATCTGGTCTGAGGCCGGTTATTTGCCTGGCCCACACGGTTCGGCTTTGTTTACCCGTGGAGAGACTCAGTCTTTAACTACAGTTACCTTAGGTACCAAGTTAGATGCGCAGTTGATTGACGGCGCTATCTTTAACTACGACAAGAAATTCCTTTTACACTATAACTTTCCACCGTTTAGCACAGGCGAGGCAAGAACACCACGCGGAACAAGCAGGAGAGAAGTAGGCCACGGTAACCTGGCTCACCGCGCTTTGGAAAAGATGATGCCACAGGATACACCTTATGTTATCCGTATCGTTTCTGATATCCTGGAATCAAACGGTTCGTCATCTATGGCAACAGTTTGTGCAGGTACATTGGCTTTGATGGATGCAGGGGTTAAACTTCGCAAACCGGTTTCGGGTATTGCTATGGGATTGATAAGCAATGATAAAACAGGTAAGTATGTTATCCTTTCGGATATTCTGGGTGATGAAGATCACTTGGGTGATATGGACTTTAAAGTGTGTGGTACTGCAGATGGTATTACAGCTTGTCAAATGGATATAAAGATCAACGGACTTTCGCGCGAGTTGCTGGTTAACGCTTTGGAGCAATCTAAAAGAGGAAGACTACACATACTTGCTGAAATGATGAAGACTTTATCTCAACCACGCGAAGATTACAAGCCTCATGCACCACGTGTTGAAATGATAATGATCGAGAAAGAGTACATCGGCGCCATCATAGGACCCGGCGGAAAAGTTATCCAGGAAATGCAGAAGGAAACCGGCACCACTATTATGATAGAGGAAGTTGGCAACCAGGGCAAGATTGAAATATTCTCGGCTAACAAGGCTGGCATTGATGCAGCGGTTAGAAGAATAAAGGGAATTGTTGCAGTACCTGAAATTGGCGACGTTTACGAAGCTACTGTTAAGTCAATAATGCCTTACGGCGCATTTGTTGAGTTTATGCCGGGTAAACAAGGATTGCTACACATCTCCGAAATCTCTAACAAGCGTCTCGAAACTATGGAAGGCGTATTGAAAGAGAACGAAGTGATTAAAGTGAAGCTGTTAGGTATAGACAACAAAACCGGCAAATTCAAGCTTTCGAGAAAAGCGCTTTTAGATGCTGAAAATAACTAGTCGATAATCCAATTTCAATAATCATCTCTTTTGTTAAAAGGTTGACCCATCGGTCAGCCTTTTAACGTTTGGGTCACCTTAACCTTGGCTATTCGAAAGAAAATGCTTTGGGGTTCCCCTCGCAAAGCCTGAAACTGATTATATGCAAATACAGGATTACTGGGCTGTGGGTAACAATGATAGCGCCATGGCTTTGCTGGATAGCATTCCTGTTCGATATGATCTAAGCCCTCTACAGGATTCGGCCTATCAAACTTTTAGAACCCTAATGCAGTTCAAACAATCTTTTCGTAATGACAGTGTATCTATAACTCATTTAGATACAACCAGGGTAGTTCAATTAGATAGTATTGCACATTCTGGTCACGGCCTTGGTATGCATTCAGCCAGAAACAATTTGAACTCCTTTTATGGCTACAATTATGCAGTGAAATTCGAAACGCCAAGCGCTCCAGGCGGTTACCGAATGACGCGGACTGAAAACGTAGATGTCAATAGCGCTGCTTCTCTTAAAACATCTGCATATATTCGGGTATATCCAAACCCGGCCATAAGCCAGGAAACATTCGAGTTTAAATTGCCATGTGATAATGCAGAGGGCTTCTTAGTAGTGGCAGATATGACCGGCCATGGTATGGCAAGTGCTATTGTAGGTAGCGATGCGACACAAAAAATTATTGATATAAGGTCTAGGGCAAACGGCGTATATTTATACAGGCTTACCTGTAACGACAAGGTAGTGGGTACGGGTAAGTTTGAGGTAATGAAATAAATATGTGCAGCAAACAAATAATATTAGTTATTGGTTTGGCAATCGGCACCTTAAACGCCTATTGCCAAACCTTTAATAAATATTTTTTTATTGATAGCATCGCAACTTCGGCATACAGTATGGTTGAAAAAGATAGTTTTCTGTTTGTACTTGGTGTAAATGCAGATATATCAATAACAAACGGCATAAAGACATATTTAGCGAAATTTGATCTGTCCGGCAATTTGCTCTCCCATGTATCATTGCGACCTTCCCAATTTGTTTATTACATAGCAGGTAATCAAAATACGTTGATTATAACTCACGATAATGGAATGGCAGCAACCGGCTTTGCGCTTAACAATTATGGAAGAGATTTCGTTTCGTTTACAAAATTTGATTCGGCGGGGAACATTTCTTTTTATAAAACCTATGGTTCAAGTATACCTCAATACAGGCATCTATATGCCTATAAGTTGCTGGAATACGATAGCAGTTATTACCTGGTTGGCAGTATCCAGCTGGCCGACTATTCGGTTATAACAATTCTGATTAAAATTGATTTGTCCGGTAATTTACAATTTTTTAAATTATACAATAACCTCCCATTATGGAATGGTCCCCTCGGGTTTTGCAGGTTGAGCAATGGACATCTCTTGTTAAGTTGTTACTCTCAAGACGATCTTACAAGTGTAAACTATTGGCAAGCAGTTCAAAACACTTGTTTTGTAGAGGTAGATACTGCAGGTAATCTAATGAACCAAAATTGTACTACGGATGGCAACACCTTGGCTTATTACACCTTGGCAATTAGCGGTGAAAATTATTTGAGTTCGGGTAGTTATTATTATGACCGGGTCCAGGGAAATGGAGTGTTGCAAAAGGAATATTTAGCTAAATGGGATAGCAGTTTTAATCTTATTTGGGATTGGAAAGCAGGCGGATTGAGCGATCAAAATAGTTTTACTGATTTTGAACAAGAT
>JAQBNQ010000016.1 GCA_028288545.1 Bacteroidota bacterium | reverse complement strand
GCTGCATAGTACCGCCATACATTATGGATCAGTTTGAAGGTCACTTTAAACACAGCGTTGAATTTTCAAAAAGAGTTCACGCCGATCGTTTGCAGATAAGCTATCAAACCATGGGGCCATCGCTAACGCTCCAACCTCCGGGAAAAGCCGACCGGTTAATATACGATTCGAAAAACACTTCGATGAATGCTTACCAGTTGGTTAGAAAAGAAGGCGATCCGGAGGCAGCAGATCCTGCTGCAAACCGGGTATATGATAACTGCGGTAAGGTGAGAGACTTTTATAAAAATAACCTCAATTACTTTTCGGTAGATAATAATGGTAAAGACCTAGCCATGAATATCCACTACCAGGAAGAATTGAATAACGCCATGTGGGATGGCCGCGTAAGTCAAATGTTTTTTGGCGATGGCGATGGCGACCTGCTTACAAACTTAACCGGACCCATTGATGTAATAGGTCACGAAATGACGCATGGAGTGGTTCAATACACTGCAGGCCTTATTTACCAGGGACAAAGCGGCGCTTTGAACGAACACATTGCAGATGTTTTTGGAACCGTGATAAAACAATTTTATAATAAGGAAAATGCATCAACGGGCAACTGGCTGATTGGCGAAGATGTTTTGGGGCCTTCTTTTAAAGCCATGGCTATCCCCGGATTTGGAGTAGCGCTCAGATCACTAAAAGATCCCGGTAAAGCCTACAACCAGGACCCCCAGCCCGCACACATGGACAACTTCAACACCGGTTCTTCAGATAATGGTGGCGTTCATATCAACAGCGGCATTCTAAACAAGGTATTTTACCTGGTGGCCACTGGCAAAGGAATGCCTATCGCCGGATTGGATACACCCACTGCAGGTAAATTATGGTTTGAAGCCTTAAAGGCCATTCGGGTTGACACCTGCGACTTTGAAGGCTTTGCCAAAATCGTATTATCTTCGGCTAAAACCATGATGATTAAAAAACTCCTTGCAGAAGGAACAGATACATTAATTGAAGCAGCCTTCGGCAATGTGGGAATTGAATTGCCGGGTTTTAATGCTTTAACAATGGCATCTAAGTCTACCAATGGTGTTACCACTGCATGAAATACAGCTTTAGCGTACAAGGAGGTTTTGCCGGTTTAAATTTGCAAGTGCAGGGAACGCATGAAGACCTGCCGGCAGAGTTATTGCCTGTACTTCAAAAAATGTCAAACTCTCCTTCAGTTTTTCAGGTGCAAATGGATTCCAACACGCAACCGGATGAAGGCATTTATAAACTACACCTGGAAAATGAGGGCAAAATAGCCGACTTCCGTTTCGGCGACTTGCACCCGGCACCCGATGAAATAAAACCGCTCATAAAGTTTTTGAAGAAAAAAGCGCAACAGCAGCTATAATGTTTTTAAGCAGGATTTCTAAACCGCTCCAACTTCTCAAACAACCAGGTAGAAGTTTGGTTGGTACAGGCATAAAACAAGGTAATAGGGATAAAACAAAACAGCCCGCGCTTAAAGGAACTTTCCATTAAAGAAGAGATGGGTGCGTTCTGTACTTTTTCGTTGATAAGGTAAAAAACAGTAAAGTATAGGGCGAAGGATACCAAAAGGAAAATCAAAACCATCGCTTTATCGGATAATATAGATACAAAGAAGGACGGGATCTTTCTCGTTTTCGCCATTACCTCTTTCAGCCCTATCCAAAATGCCGCAGCCACATTAATAAACAGCATTATAAAAAATAACATAAAGCCCAACCCATATAGCTGTCCGCCGTCAACAGCGCCCCGTCTGCCCCCAAATAAGAAAGCCTTTACGTAACCACCCACCAGGTCCATCCGCTGCGTATTGTATCCCATATGCAAATCAAACTTACCGGCTTGTGCAACACCCAGCTTTAATTTTAGATAAAGCGTCCACATAATAAAAGGAGCCACGGCAATAGCAAAATAACTTAAGCTTCGTTTAAACTCTCTCTTTCTTATCAAATCAATTACAATTACTGCCAGCGCTGCTGCTGTAAAAACAATCGTATCGCTCCGTATCCAAATTGTAAAGGCCATCATAATTGCCCCTATCCATAAATACTTTACATCGCGTTTATCCAGCCAAATAAAAGTGGCAATGGCTCCGGCACCAACATAAGCCGTAGTAGGCAAATTATCCAACGATAACGCAGCATGGCTAAACAACTCCGGCGTTATCATCAATATAAAAGTAAACAGCATCGCAGCGGTACTACTCGCATAATTCCTTAGCAGGCCGTAAAACGAAGTAAGCAATGAAAGGAAAAACAGAGTGGTAACTATTTTGGATGTTTCGGCCCCAAAAATGTACACGTAAGCAAAGCTGCCATGAAACAGCGGCGGATAAATGCCGCCCGCTCCCTCTAAATGATATTGAAATAAACTGATCTTCAGTTTTCCTTCCTGCGCCATTATTCGCCCCAGTTTATCAAAGGAGCCAATAGTATCGTGCTCTGCCGGTGGCCAAAAAAGGCACTTTACAGTTACCGCATAAAACAGGTAAGCCATAATGCAAAAAATAAAAACCGCTACAAAGTTTATTTGCTTCAGTTCAAACGCCGGAGTCTTAAACTCATCTTTAAGCACTAAAAGGTTTTTATAGTTAAGCCCGTTAATAGCTACAATAACAAACACATTCAACCCAATCAACACCCCCTGCGAATAATGAAGATTGATGACATCTAAAATGAAAAGGAAAAAGGTTTCAAGTCCCATTCCTATCAGAAAAGAGTAGCCCACCAGTTCGGCCAAAGAAAATTTGCGGCTGATTGCCAGTAAAACCGACAAGCCAAGCAGGTAACATAATATAAGTGCTATGGTTAGCATCCTTAGTTTGTTGTTTGAGCCGGCGGTGCCGGTGGTGGTGTTTGATCAATAGGTAATACTGCCTCACGAACACGTTGTTCAACCGGCACATCATAGTGTAATCTTTCGTAGCCCTTGCCTTCAATGATCA
>JAQBNQ010000002.1 GCA_028288545.1 Bacteroidota bacterium | reverse complement strand
TTCTTTAGGTGAGGTGGTTTATAAAAATTATGATACCGGTGATCACTCCGGCAAATCGCCTGGTTTTGACACCGGTTTTTATTATTGCGATTTGTTGCCTGGATAAATCGCTTAGTTTTGCTGCACTACAAATCGCAGTATAGAGTATTTATGTATCCCTACATTAAAGCATTGCACATAGTATTTATTGTAACCTGGTTTAGTGGGTTGTTTTATATAGTACGCTTGTTTATTTATAATACAGAGGCCAATGGAAGGCCCGAAGTGGAAAGGCAAATCCTGCAATCGCAATTTAACCTGATGATAAAGCGCCTTTGGTTTGGTATAACCTGGCCATCGGCCGTTACCACCCTGTTTTTGGGTTTGTGGCTTCTGTATATGTTTAACTCTTTGCCTAATTGGCTGGTAATTAAACTCTGCTTTGTTTTTGGTCTCTACCTGTACCATTTATCGCTGCACTCTATATATCGCCAGCAAGCGCAGGGGATTTTCAAATATACTTCTCAGCAATTACGGATATGGAATGAGGTAGCTACTATTTTCTTATTGGCAATAGTTATGCTGGTCGTGGTTCGCCAGGGTATGAGCCTGGTATGGGCGTTAGGCGGCCTTGCTGTATTTATTCTTATTCTCCTTTCAGCTATTCGCATTTACAAAGGCCTACGAACTCCATAACCCGGCGTAAGCAGTATTGTAATCTTTGCAATAAGAAGTAAAGGTTTCAATCCATTGAGGCTGGGTATTAAGGCAAGGGACCGCTACAAATTTTTCTCCTCCTGCTTTTAAAAATGTCTCCTTGCCGCGCTCATGAATTTCTTCCAGCGTTTCAAGGCAGTCAGCTACAAAGGCAGGGCAAATTACTACCAGTTTTTTAATGCCCTTTGCTGGGAGTTCCTCTAAAATTTTGTCGGTAAAAGGCTCTATCCATCCCGAGCCGAGCCTTGACTGAAAGGAGATGATTGTCTTTTCAGCGCTTAGATTTAGTTTTTCAGTTACCAGCTTTGTAGTTGTTTTAACCTGGTGTTTGTAGCAATATTCCCAGGCTGTTGATTTTAACTCGCAACAGGCATTGCTGGAGTAGCAGTGGTTATGGCTGGGATCGCTCTTTTTTAAATGACGGATAGGCAGTCCGTGGTAACTGAACAGTGCGGCATCAAACTCACCGTTTTCAACAAAAGGTTTTATGCTTTTGGCCAGCGATGAAATGTAGCCAGGCTCGCTATAAAACGGTTTTAATATTCGAAGTTTTAAATTCTTGCCGGTTGATAAAAGATAATTTTTGACGCACTCGACCGCCGTTTCGTATGAACTCATGGCGTAATGTGGGTACATGGGGGCTATCAGAATTTCATCCAGTCTTTCTGTTTGCGATTCTAATTCCTTTAGCGCAGCTGCCGGTGTTGGGCTTCCGTATCGCATGGAAATGGCAACCGGTATATTCAAAAGCTGTTGTACAGCAATTTTAAAATCCTGTGTAATTACCTTTAATGGGGAACCTTCTTTTGTCCAGATGGTCTTATAGGCTTCGGCAGACTTTGGAGCCCGGAACGGAACGATAAAACCTTTAACCACCAGTTGCCTTACCAGCCATGGGCTATCTATCACCCTTTCGTCCGTCAAAAATTCATTCAGGTATGTTTTAACATCAGCGGTCTCATAACTTTCGGGCGAACCCAGGTTCAGTATTAACAATCCTATATTTCTCATCTTCATATTCGTCTACGGGTGCATGATAAAAAAATTAGCTGAACCTCCTTCAAAGCAATTGTCATGGTTTTGTCATTTTTCCTGTTTATCACTTTTTTCATAACGTTACCAATCCTTACAAATATATTTGCCCTGTAACAACAGCAATGATAAAGAAGAGTTCATGATAGAGAATAGTGCTAAGGTGGTTGTGGCAGGAGTTAACTTCAGAAAAACAACACTTGAGATTCGCAATAAATTTGCTTTAACCACCGAGCATGTCAAAAGGATATACTCTGCGGGTAAAAGCGGCGATCCTGGCAGTTACTTTATTCTATCTACCTGTAACCGAACTGAAATTTATAGCTCGAATGTTAATCCCGAAGAGGTATTAAGTTTATTGGCTGCACATAGCGAAGCAAGCGCAAAGGAACTGGCTCAATGTGCATTTGTAAAATCGGGCAGTGAAGCCGTAAAGCATCTGTTTCGCGTTGCTTCGGGACTTGACTCACAGATTTTGGGTGACTACGAAATAATAGGCCAGTTGAAGAATGCATTTAGTCTTGCTAAAAGCTATAATAAAACGAGCGGATTTATGGAGAGGCTGGTCAATTCATCTTTACAGGCTTCGCGCCAGGTTAAAAGTAAAACTGCTTTATCGGATGGTACAACTTCAGTTTCGTACGCAGTAATTCAATTGCTTAAGCAAACGATAGGTCACGAAAAGCCTCAAAATGTTTGCCTGATGGGTCTGGGTAAGATAGGAACCCTGACTTTAAAGAACCTGGTTCACTATCTTCCGCAACACAAAATTATTTTGGTTAACAGAAATGAGACCAAAGCGGAATCAACGGCTGGCGAGTATAGCGTGGATTTTGCACCCTTTGCAAGCCAACAGGAAGTACTTAAAAACGCAGATATACTAATAGTGGCAACCGGGGCTGATCATCCTATTATTGCAAAGGAGGATATTGCAGCTAGTGGAGTTAAATTGATTTTTGACCTTTCGGTGCCTTCAAATGTTGCCCCGCAGGTTAAAGAGTTGGATGGTGTACATTTGTATAATATTGATGAGTTATCGCGAATAGTGAATAATGCCATTGATGCCCGTAAAGACGAGATACCTGTTGCAGAAGCCATTATAGAAGAACACTTTGAAGAGTTTAAGCAATGGGAAACCCGCAGAAGCCGGTATAAACTGGAAAGCACTTCCAAAAATCATGAATCGCCTGGCTTAGTCGCCTGAGATTTTATCCCTCATAATTTTACTAAATTCGGAGAAGGTGAATAAGTTGAGGAGTATTAAAATTGCATCAAGAACAAGCGCTCTTGCCTTGTGGCAGGCTAATGCTGTGAAAACTAAATTGGAGCAACTCGGTTACCCGTGCATAATTATCCCTATAGAAAGTACCGGCGACTTGCAACTTACCAAACCTATTTATGCGCTCGGAGTATCTGGTGTTTTTACAAAGCAATTAGATGCTGCCTTATTGAACGACCAGGCCGATATAGCTGTACATTCATTAAAGGATGTACCTACCCAATTGGCGGAAAACATTGTACTTGCGGCAACGCTTGAGCGCGGATCTGCCGAAGATGTGGTATTGATGAAAAACAAAGCCATCCTTGAAAATAATTTATCCGAAGCAACTATTGCCACCAGCAGTCTGCGGCGCCGAGCCCAGTGGTTGGCTAAATATCCTAAACACAAAATTGTTCCTATTCGCGGAAATGTGCAAACACGGCTAAAGAAGTTTGAGGAGACCACGGATATGGATGGTGTAATATTTGCGAAGGCCGGATTAGAGCGTTTGAATTTGTTGCCAGACGACGCTGAAGCTTTGTACTGGATGTTACCGGCTCCTGCGCAAGGTATAATAGGCATTGCCTGCAGAAATGACCATCAGGAGATGAAGGATATATGCAAACAGATTAACGATGATGAATCCTTTATTACAGGTTGGGTGGAACGCCAGTTTTTGAATACCCTGATGGGCGGTTGTTCAGTTCCGGTTAGCGCTTTAGCAAGGATTAGCGGTAGTGAACTGGAATTTGAAGGCGCTGTACATTCGTTTGACGGTTCTGTTTCATTTAGAGTTCATATTATAATGATGGTTTCCGAATGGAAGAATGCAGGTAAAGAGGCCGCAGAGAAATTACTACAACAAAAAGGTGCTCCTGAATTGATGCAGGAGATAAGAAATAAAAACTGGGATGAAGAAGGTACTCTCGACTAAAACACTGGATAAAGAAACGGTCGCTTACGCCCACAAATTGAATATGGACATTCAGTGTTTAGACTTTATAGAGGTCAGTCGTGTGTCGTTTAAAAATAGCCCACTGTTAGTCCAGGGTTTTGATTCCATTGTATTTACCAGCGCTAATGCTGTAAAGTTTTTTTTTGAGTTTGATAAAGCCCTTACCCTGGCAAAACGGAAAAACATTTTTTCATTAAATGCAAAAACTACTGAGATGCTTGATAAGTATGGCATCAAACCTACCGGCATGGCAAAAAATGCGGATGAGTTAGCGGATGTGATCATAAAAAATAAGTATGTGCAAGCAGTTTTACATGTTTGTGGCAATCTGAGATTAGACCTGCTTGGAGAGAAACTGGAAACTGCGCAGATCAAATATCTGCCCCTTGTGGTTTATAAAACTGTTCCACTGAATATTGCCGGGCATAATGAGATATTTGACGCGGTCATGTTTTTTAGTCCAAGCGGAGCAGAAAGTTTTTTTAGCGCCAATGATTTAGCTGAGGGCGCTGTAAGCTGTTGCATTGGCGAAACAACAGCAACAAAGGTAAAGGAGAGGAGCACTGCAAAAGTAGTTTTGCCTTCGCAGGCCACTCCACGCAGTATGATAGAAACCCTGGCAAATGTATTTTCAAAAAAATAAGTGTGATGAGTGAACTGAAGAATGATTTATTGTTGAGGGCTTTAAACGGGGAGGAACTTTCGCGCCCACCGGTTTGGATGATGCGACAGGCCGGTCGTTACCTGCCGGAGTACCTGAAGTTACGTGCCAAATATGATTTTTTTACACGCGTAGAAACCCCTGAACTGGCCTGCGAAATAACCTTGCAACCAATAAATATTATCGGACCGGATGCAGCAATTATTTTTTCGGATATACTGGTAATACCCCAGGCCCTTGGCTTACAGGTTTTGTTGGATGAAGGGAAAGGACCGCTATTGCCTAAAACCGTTAACACCCTTCAGGATGTAGAAAATTTACAGGTGGAAGGAGCTGCTGAGCGGCTGCACTATGTTTGTAAGGCAATATCGCTTGCTAAAAAAGAGTTGAATGGCCGGGTTCCGTTGATAGGGTTTGCTGGTGCTCCCTTTACCATTCTTTGTTACATGGTGGAGGGAAAAGGAAGCAAGACCTTTGATAAAGCCAAAAGCTTCTGCTTTACACAATCGCCTCTTGCGCATCGCTTGTTACAAAAAATTACAGATGCAACCATTGAGTACCTGAAGGCGCAGGTAAAAGCAGGTGTCGATTGTATACAGGTTTTTGATAGCTGGAGTGGAATGTTATCGTCCGATGATTTTGCAATTTATGCATTGCCATATTTGAAACAGATTGCTGATGCTTTAAGCCCGTTATGCCCGGTTATTCTTTTCCCCAAAGGTAGTTGGTACGCGTTAAAGGCCTTGAGCCAAACTTCCGCTTCTGCTATTGGCGTTGACTGGACTTGTTCGGCGTCATTTGCAAGAGAGCAGACCTCAAACAAAATTACACTGCAGGGTAATTTCGATTCGTCTAAATTATTAATGCCAACCGCGCATATAAAACGCGAAGTAAAAAAGATGATTGGCGAATTTGGCACTCAAAGATACATCGCCAATTTGGGTCATGGTATTTTGCCAACTGTTCCGGTAGACCATGCAAAAGCATTTGTGGAAGCCGTACAAAATTATCCCAACTGATGAGAAGCGAATTTTCTGAATCGATACGGTCTGTACAAAACCAGATATGCGCTGAGGCCGAAAAGGCTGATGGCAAATCGAAGTTTGTAGAGGATAGATGGCAACGCGAAGGCGGTGGTGGAGGCATTACAAGAATTATTCAGGATGGAGCTGTGTTTGAGAAGGGGGGAGTAAATACCTCCGAAGTATTTGGAAAGATAACCCCGGCTATACAAAAGCAATTGAATGTTGACGGAGATGAATTTTTCGCCTGCGGTATTTCGCTGGTACTTCATCCATACAATCCGATGATTCCAACGGTTCACGCAAACTTCAGGTATTTTGAAGTGTACGATAAGGATGGAACGGTAACGGATTGTTGGTTTGGAGGTGGTGCTGATCTTACTCCTTACTATTTGTTTGAAGAGGATGCAATTCATTTTCATCAAATGTTTAAGGATAGCTGCGATAAATTTGGAGAAAACCTTTACAGCGAATTTAAAATAGAGTGCGATAATTATTTTGTGAATCATCACCGTAATGGGGAACGAAGAGGAATTGGCGGTATTTTTTATGATCAGCTAAAGCCATCCCATGCGTTTACGGTGGAACAATTATTTGATTTGGCAAAGAGTAATGCACAGGCTTTTATCCAGGCATATTTTCCAATAGTGGAAAGGCGAAAGAATTTACCTTTTAGCAAGGAGCAACAGCGTTGGCAATTAATTCGCCGGGGTCGGTATGTAGAATTTAACCTGATACATGACAGGGGCACTATTTTTGGTTTAAAGAGCAATGGACGCACTGAAAGTATTTTAATGAGTCTTCCACCCAATGCACGGTTCGAATACGATTATCATCCGGAACCGGGTTCGGAGGAAGAGAGTTTTTTGCAAATACTGCTTAAGCCGAGGCAATGGATATAATATATCGAACACTAAATTATCTGCTATGATAAGAAGAAACAGGACGTTAAGGAAGTCGCCCTCGGTACGGGAACTGGTTGCTGAAACCAGGCCAGGGGTAGATGATTTTATAGTGCCATTATTTGTTACTGAAGGCACCGGTGTAAAAGAAGAAATAAGCTCTATGCCGGACTACTATCGCCTGAGTCTTGATAATTTAAAAAAGGAGGTGAACGAACTTTGGGCATTAGGTTTAAAGAGCGTTTTACTTTTTGTGAAGGTGCCGGATAATTTAAAAGACGAATTCTGTTCGGAAGCCTTGAACAAAAAGGGATTGATGGTACGGGCAATACAAGCGGTTAAGGAAGCCCAACCGGGTATGTGCGTGATGACAGACGTTGCACTGGATCCCTTTTCACCACACGGGCACGATGGGCTGGTAAAGAACTTTGAGATAGTAAACGATGAGACCTTGAAGATACTTTCTGAAATGAGTGTGATACACGCAGAAGCCGGAGCCGATTTTGTGGCCCCCTCGGATATGATGGATGGGAGGGTAGCAGCTATTAGAACCGCGCTGGAGAATAACGGCTTTAATAAAACCGGGATACTTGCCTACAGTGCCAAATATGCTTCATGTTTTTATGGCCCTTTCCGCGATGCATTGGATAGTGCACCGGGTTTTGGAGATAAGAAAACCTATCAAATGGATATGCGCAACCGCAAAGAAGCCATTAAAGAGGCTTTGGATGATATTAATGAGGGCGCGGATATTGTAATGGTAAAACCTGCTGGTGCTTATCTGGATATTATCCGCGAAGTAAAAAATGCGGTGAACGTACCTGTGGCTGCTTACCAGGTAAGTGGAGAATATGCCATGATAAAAGCTGCCGCTCAAAAAGGGTGGTTGAATGAACAAGCTGCTATCACAGAATCGCTGACAGCCATAAAAAGAGCCGGAGCAGATTTAATAGCATCATACTTTGCAAAGGACTTTGCAAAATTAAACAGGGAATAAAGTATGAATATTGATAAGAGCACAGAACTTTTTAATGAAGCACAGCAACATATACCGGGTGGCGTTAACTCGCCAGTCCGTGCCTTTAAACAGGTAGGTGGAACACCCCTGTTTATGAAAAGCGCTGATGGCGCTTATATGTTTGATGAGGATGGCAACCGGTACATTGATTATATCAATAGCTGGGGCCCGATGATCTTAGGGCATAATCATAAAGCAGTAGTGGATGCGGTGATTGGCCAGGCTAAAAGAGCTTTCTCATTTGGTGCTCCAACAAAACTTGAAGTTGAAATTGCAAAACTTGTAAAGGCCATGGTGCCCAATATAGATATGCTACGTATGGTTAGCAGCGGTACGGAAGCTTGTATGAGCGCCGTACGTTTAGCCCGGGGCTTTACCGGAAAATCAAAGATCATAAAGTTTGAAGGGCATTACCATGGCCATGCAGATATGTTTTTGAAAAAGGCCGGAAGTGGTGTGGCTGGATTGGGGATAAAACAGGAGGGTGGAATTCCTTCTGTAGTTACAGATGATACGATTGTAATTGCTTTCAATGATTTTGAAGCGCTGAATGAAGTTGTAAGTAAATATAAAAGCGAACTGGCCTGCATCATCGTTGAACCGGTTGCAGGAAACATGGGTTGCGTTCCGCCCGAAGAGGGATACCTGCAATTGATGCGTAAACTTTGTTCGGACAACAATATTGTTTTGATACTGGATGAGGTGATGACCGGTTTCCGTTTGGCAAAAGGCGGTGCCCAAGAGCGCTTAAATATTTGGGCCGACCTTGTAACTTTTGGAAAAGTAATTGGAGGCGGTTTACCGGTTGGCGCATTTGGAGGAAGAAAAGATATAATGAGTTGCCTTGCTCCCTTGGGCAATGTTTACCAGGCAGGAACCCTTAGTGGAAACCCCTTAGCAATGACTGTAGGATTTGCGACGCTAACCGAGCTGAACAATAATCCCGCTTTATACACTAAACTGGATAGGAATGGAGTTTACCTCAAACAAAAAATAGGAGAAGTTTTTACAGCAAAAGGAATTACTCATACGATTAACCAAATGGGCTCAATGATAAGTGTTCATTTTTGCGGGGGAAAAGTTAAAGACTTTCAAACTGCTTCCGCGGGGAATAATGAAACTTTCAAACGTTTCTTCCATCACATGTTGGATAATGGAATTTATCTGCCACCCTCAGCATTTGAGACGTGGTTTTTGAGTGCTGCTTTGATTGAGGGTGATTTACAAGCTACGGTAACAGCCTGTAATAGTTTTGCCTGATTGAATCTAGAATACTCGTCCCTTCAACATGGGCACAAAAGCAAACTTGCCAAACACTTCTTCGGAGTATTGCCCCTCCGCATGTTTAGTAATCCGTACCATGTCGCAGTTTGCTTCGCTGCCAAAAGGAAGCACCATTTTACCACCAATGGTTAATTGCTGCAACAATTTTTTGGGTAATTCGGGAACTGCGGCAGTAATGATGATCTTATCGTAAGGCGCATAAGAAGGAGCTCCTTCAAAGCCATCACCAAAAAAGCATTTAATATGGCTGTATCCAAGTTGTTCTAACAGGGGCTTGGTCCGCTCAAATAATTTTCTGTGTCTTTCAATGCTAAAAACTCTTGCTCCCAGCACCGCCAGCACTGCGGCCTGGTAGCCGCTTCCGGTTCCTATCTCAAGTATTTTTTCCCTTGGGCTTATTTCAAGCAATTCCGATTGACGTGCTACGGTATAGGGTTGAGAAATTGTTTGTCCCTCACCAATTTGAAAAGCCTTGTCTTCATAAGCGTGGGTCTCAAAAAAAATAGTGTCGTTGCCGAAAAAAAGATGCCGTGGCACAGTTTCAATAGCGTTGAGGACATTCTGGTCCGCTATTCCCTTGTCCCGCAATTTAACTGCAAGCTCTTTTCTTAGCCCTTTATGGCGATATGTATCTAGCTGATTCATTGAAGCAAACCAAATACTAAATTTAATGAAAAACCTTCATTGTTTTTCACAAATCGGGTGGGCAGACGAGTATTATGTACAGTGGCAGGGAATTTGATAATTTAAGCCAATGCCTGCAAATGAGTCACAACATTTTATAGTTTTGCCCTTCAAAATTTTTCAGCATGGATAAGATCAAATTTGGTACCGATGGATGGAGAGCTATAATCGCCAAAGATTATACAGTTGATAATGTTAAACGTGTGGCCAAGGCAACTGCAGACTGGGCATTAAAAAATGACGCTTCAGCCAAGATAGTTGTGGGTTACGACTGCCGTTTTGGTGGCTCTCTTTTTTCTGAAGCAGCTATCAATGTTTTTTGTAATCATGGTATAAAGGTATTTTATGATAAACATTTTGTTTCCACGCCAATGATATCCCTGGCTGCCCGCGATTTGGGGTGTGAGTTGGGAATTATCATTACCGCCAGCCATAATCCTCCGTCATACAACGGCTATAAACTAAAATCAAAATTTGGCGGGCCGCTTGTACAAAAGTACGTTACCGAAATTGAGGCACTGATACCCGATTCTTACGCGACCGACGATCTTGCGTTGGAAGATTGGGAGAAAAAAGGACTGCTTGAGTTTGTTGATTTGGAAACAATGTATTTTGATCACGTAGCTGCGCATTTTGACCTGGAGACACTCAACAATAATTCAGGAGAACTGGTAGTTGCCTACGATGCTATGTATGGAGCCGGACAAAATGTTTTTCAGC
>JAQBNQ010000642.1 GCA_028288545.1 Bacteroidota bacterium | reverse complement strand
ATTGAAAACATTGAGGAAATTCTTGGGCTAGCAGGTTACGAAGTATCAACTGCCGCTAATGGCAAATTGGGTGTAGAAAAAGCTCTACAACAAATTCCTGACATTATTATTTGCGATATTATGATGCCGGAATTAGACGGATACGGGGTACTTCATGTACTTAGCAAGGACCCCAAAACTTCGGCTATTCCGTTTATTTTTCTGACGGCAAAGGCCGATAGAGTTGATTTTAGAAAAGGTATGGAAATGGGTGCAGATGACTACATAACCAAACCATTTGAAGGAGTGGAATTGTTGAATGCCGTGGAAATGCGTTTAAAGAAAACGGAACTATGGAGAACCGAATTTGGTTCGAATGCGGAAGGAGTAAGCAATTTTTTAAAAGAGGCTAAAGGAACCGGAAACATAAGCCTGGCAGATGCGGGCCAGGAAACACGAAACTATAAAAAAAAGCAAGCAATCTACGAGCAAGGGCAACGTCCATTGGCTTTGTACTTTGTTAGCAAAGGCATCGTTAAAACTTTCCAGGTCAGTGATGCGGGAAAAGAACTGATCATGTCAATATGCAAGGAGGGAGACTTTTTTGGATACCTGCCTTTGCTGGAAGAAATCTCTTACAAGGACAACGCGGAGGCATTGGAAGATGCGGAAGTTATGATCATACCAAAAGCGGATTTTTTCAATCTTATAAATACAGATGCATCCATTAGCAGGAAATTTATAAAGATGTTATCCAGCAACCTGGCAGAAAAAGAAGAGCACCTGATTCGACTTGCTTACAATTCCTTACGAAAGAGAGTTGCCGACGGATTACTACATGTAAATGATAAATACAAGAAGACTTCTACCGATAAACCTAAACTGGAGATCTCCAGAGAAAACCTTGCACAAGTGGTTGGCACCGCCACCGAATCACTGATCAGGGTATTAAGCGATTTTAAGCACGAAAAATTAATTGAGCTTCAAGAGGGCAAGATCGTTGTAACCGATGAGGCAAAACTTAAAAACCTGCTGAACTGACCTGCACCCAATCTATTCCCAAAGATCCCTATCCATAATATCCTCATCACTCTTTTTGTCAATCTTTGACAAAGTAAATATCTTGCCCTCGTCATTTTGCCTTTTTAATGTCCACGAATCGGAAAGCGTGGTTTCAATCCACAAATTACCCGACTTTCGAAAAACTTCGGTTGACAATCCAAATTTTTCCCACAAAGTTCTTTCCAGTTTATCTACGGTAAGGTCGGGAGTAATTTCAATGGTGCCTTCATTATGCAATTTCCTACACGATGCCAATAGTCTGTGATTTCCGTACATATGAGATTTGGGAAGTCCATTGAATGTTGGAGGCACGTCAAAAAACTCCAATTTCAGATACTGAAACCCCGCACAGAATTGCTGCTGCAATTCCATGATGGTCATTTTATCATTTATCGTGAGTTTCATAAGATCATTCATTTAGCACAGCAATGATGTTTTGTACAATTGCTTTTATCCAGTTCGGGACTGACATAAGGAATGCCTAAATTCAATCCGCGCATTATTAGTAGCACTGCCATAGCACCAACAAAAACCGGTACAACTTTCCTAAACCTGTTTCGTAACTCCAGGCTGATTTTTTGACCTGTTAAAGCCAACCCGAGCATTGCAGGAACGGTTCCCAAGCCAAACAATGCCATAAATAAGCCTGCCTTTTGCACATCGGCAAGTGCTATAGCACCGGCAACTGCTGTGTAAACCAAACCGCAGGGAAGCAACCCATTTAAAACACCTATAGAAAAAAGAGAACTATAAGTTTTCCTGATAAATAACTTTGACAAGCCAGTCTTTAATTTAGCAACCGGTTTAAAGAGGCCAGTAGCAAATTCAAGCTTTTGTTTATAGCGATGAGGTAAAAAAATCATACTCAATATTAAAAGCCCAAGTACGATAGAAAGTGCCTGCTGATAACCTGCTATAATGAAGGTTTTACCTAACAAACCAAATGCAAAACCCAAAATAGCATAGGTAAAAACCCGGCCACCATTATAGGCAACAATGCCCATAACCCGGGATAATGGATTATTGCTTACTACAGGCAACGACAAGGCAATGGGTCCGCACATGCCTACGCAATGCAAACTTCCCAAAAACCCAAGCGTTAATGCAGTAAGCAGCATTTCCATTTAGTTGATATTAATTACTCCTTCGGTAAAATAGGTTTCCTTCCCTGCGCTCCAATCCACTTTCATTTTATAAGCTCCATGTTTAAACTTGTCCGAATTTATGACACAGATACCGGCGGTATCAGCACTGCAAGTCACATTAAAATCACGAAGGCTGTTATCCGGGCGATAGAATAATATTTCCGCCTTTACATTTTTACCTTTTAATTCAGCAGGAAAATTTAAGCGGACTTTTTTATCCGATACAGTCCAACTTAAAGAGTCGCTTAAGCCGTTAGCCCTTTTCATTTTGTCCAGCTGATCCTGGAATTTTAATTCCTTGCCATAATAATCTGCTGTTACCAATTCTGTTTTCATAACAGTAGAACACCAAACCATAAAAAGCATAAACAGTACAAAACTGCCATAGAACAATGCAATTCCCCAACCCCAGTTAAATTTTTTAAACATGACATTTAAGTTTTAGCGGCTACCTGGCCCCATAAAATTTGTTTTCACCTCTTCAATTTTCCTGCCCCCGGAATAGACCCCTATTTTTATAGCATTCTTCCGATGCCGAACGTTTTGCTTGTCAGCCATAATAAAAAAGACTCCATCGCCGAGCGATTCGCGTTTAACAATAAGCTCATTCCCTACGGTCTTTATTTCACCTTTCAGATCGCCGTCTTCAACTTTTAAAGTAACGGGCAGGTCTTTGCGCGTTTTATTTATCAGTTTAATATTGTACAGGTTGCTGATCTTATCATTCGCCTGTTCCTGGTATAACATTCCCTGTACACGCATTACGGTAGCTTGTATATCCTTACGGGTAAACAGCAAAATGCCAAGCACCGTTAACAGAATCACCAACACTGCGGAATAGGCGTAGGTTCTTGGTGTCATTTTCAGTCTCTCGCCCTTAGCAATATTATTTTCAGAAGCGTATCGAATGAGTCCTTTAGGACGATGTATGTGATCCATTACCGAATCGCAAGCATCTATACAAGCAGTACAATTGATGCACTCCAATTGAGTACCGTACCGGATATCAATACCTGTTGGACATACCTGCACACACATTTTACAATCAACACAATCACCCAATTTTGCAGGTTCCTCCTTTTTAACTTTTCCTCTTGGTTCACCACGCACGTAGTCGTAAGCTACCACAATAGAGTTGGGGTCCATCATCACTCCCTGCAGTCTTCCATACGGGCAAACGATAAGACAAACCTGTTCGCGAAACCACCAGTAAACAAAAAAGAATACACTGGTAAAAGCCACCAGCGGAATAAACACATCCAGGTGCGCCACTATTCCCTGCTTCATATATTGAAGTACATGGTCCATACCTATAAGGTAAGCCATAAAATAGTTGGCAATTATAAAAGACATCAAAAAGAAAGCAATGAATTTTGCCGAGCGCCTGAATATTTTGTTGCCATTCCACGCAGATTTGGCTAGAGCCTTCTGTTTTTCGGAATTCCCGTCAATCCAATATTCAATTTTCCGGAATATCATTTCCATAAAAATTGTTTGCGGACAAACCCAGCCGCAAAAAATTCTACCATAAACGACGGTGAACAGGACTATGAAGACCAGGAAAGTAAGCATCCCAATTACAAAAACAAAAAAATCCTGGGGCCAAAAAATAACGCCAACCAATATAAATTTCCTTTGAATGAAATTGAGCATGAATAAAGGTTCGCCATTCACCTTTATCCATGGCAGGGTAAAAAATATGAAGAGATAAACTATGCTAACGATAGTACGGGCATTGTATAAGCGGCCCTCGGGTTTGCGCGCAAATATCCAATTACGACTTCCTTTATCGGTAATCGTGCCAATTGAATCTCTGAATATTTCGCTGGTGCCGTTCATTTCTATTACTCCGGTGTTTTAAATACTTTTTGTTACTGTACTATCTACTATTGTTTTCGCAGCCTTATCATCACTTATTAAATCTCCCTGGGGAGCTTTAGCGTTAGGCGGATTAGTACCATGCAATGTTTTAATATAACTGACTACGTTTTTAATCTGCACCGGGCTCAAATCCGTTTGCCATGCTTTCATCCCTTTTGCAGGCCATCCGTTTTTTACAGATTTGAAAAGATCACTAAGATCACCACCGTGCAACCAATAGTCGTCGGTAAGATTCGGACCGAATATGCCCTCTCCTAAATGGCCGTGACAAGTAACACAGTTATCGGTAAAAATTGTCTTGCCTTCATCTATACCTGCAGCATCGGCAAGGGTAACCGTGTTTTCATCTACCCTTCCTGCATTAAGGCGGGAATATTCCTCCTGTTGTTCTTTTGCTTGTTTCACTGAATCTTCATATTCATCGCGGCTGGAAGGCCCACCCAATAAATGATAATAACTGAAATAACAGATTGCAAATAAGATGGACAGATAGAAACTGTATTTCCACCACGGTGGAAGGTTATTATCTAGTTCGCGAATGCCGTCATAGTTGTGCTCGAGCAGAATATCCTGCTCCTTTTCAACCGCAACAGATGCATTGATATTATCAAATATTCCGGGCAAGTGAATTTCAAATGCAGGCTTTTTCTCTACTTTTTTATCCGACAGATCATCTATCATAGCCCGTATTCGGAGCAGAAGAACAATAATGGCAAATAACTCCGCAACAAAAACGCAGCCCGCCATTATCAGGTTCCAATTAACACTCAATGCCGAACCTGCTGACGCCGTTACCGAAGCAGGAGTGGCATCTTGAGCAAATAAGCTACCGGATACAAAAAAGAGAAGAATCAGAGCAACTACTTTCGCCTTATTTTTTTGCATGGTAAGCCGTGCAAGGTTTATCAGAATATTGCCAAGAATCAGAATTGCAAATAACAAAACGGCCATGGTGGCGATGATGAGATACCAAATTGAATCATTCTGGCCAACAGCTGCGGTGGATGCGGAGGTTGAAGCGGTTTGCGCAAGCAGGGCCAGGGGAGCTGCCGCCAAAAAAATGGAAACAGCTTTTTTCATTTTACCAGGATTAATTAATGCAGACATAGCTTTTTGATTTTTCATGATTAATTTTTCGATGAGTCGTTCAATGGAAGGTGCGCCAATTCGGAGATATAATTTTTGTTGGCTTTTAGTGCAAATAATACGGCTCCTAAAAACACAATTACAAATAGTACAAGACCAAAATCACCGAATACATCTACTCCGTTTATTCCTTCTGCGTATTTTTTAATGAATGAGAACATGAGCTTTCGTTTTTAGGTTTTTAAAATTCTATTTAGCTACCTGCGCCTTTTGATTCTCGCCTTTAATATCTTTCCCCATGCGCTGCAGGTAGGCGATCAAAGCAATAATCTCTTTTCTCTCAGAAGTTTGAACACCATCTTTCTTTAAACTGGCCTGAATATCGAGGGCCTGCTTTTGCAAATCCTCTTTCGCAATCTTATCGTAGCCTGCAGGATATGGAACTCCTAACGTTTGCATGGCCCTTATCTTTGCCGCGGTGTGAGAAGTATCCAGATCATGATCAAGCATATGACTATAAGAAGGCATGATAGAACCGGGACTCAATATGCGTGGGTCGTCCATGTGATTATAATGCCAGCTATCAGGGTATTTGCCGCCTTCGCGGGCAAGATCCGGTCCGGTTCGCTTAGAGCCCCATTGAAATGGATGATCATAAACGAACTCACCGGCTTTAGAATATTCGCCATAACGGGCAACCTCCTCGCGGAATGGACGTATCATTTGCGAATGGCATAAGTAACAGCCTTCACGTATGTATAAATCCCTTCCTTCCAGTTCAAGCGGAGTATATGGCTTAACACTGGCGATTGTAGGAATGTTAGATTGAATAAGGAAGGTTGGTAAGAATTCTACCAGGCCACCGATACCCACTAAAATAAATGCAAGCACTAACAGTTGAACCGGACGGCGTTCAATCCACCTGTGCCAGTGTTCGCTGCTATGTGGGGTGTAAACTTTCTCAAGTGCCGGAGCTTCTGTTTCTTCATTTGCAAGCAAAGTACCCTTCATGGCAGTTCTAACCAGGTTGTAAACACCAAAGCAGGTACCAATTATATAAATACTACCACCAAAGGCACGGGTCCAATACATTGGAAGAATAGCCTTTACTGTTTCAAGGAAGTTTGGATATTTCAAAACTCCTTCCTCAGTAAACTGGCGAAGCATTGACCACTGCGTAAGCGCACTCCAGTATAATGGAATTGCATAAAACAGGATACCTAATGTGCCTAACCAGAAATGTATGTTGGCCAGTTTGCGCGAGTATAGTTCGGTGCGGTAAATTCTTGGTATTAACCAAAAAAGCACCCCGAAGGTTAAAAAACCATTCCATCCAAGGGCGCCAATGTGCACGTGAGCAATTGTCCAGTCGGTGTAGTGAGATATGGCATTTACACTCTTTATTGAAAGCATAGGGCCTTCGAAGGTGGCCATACCATAAGCCGTAACGGCAACAACAAAAAACTTAAGAACAACATCATCGCGAACACGGTCCCAAGCTCCGCGCAAGGTTAACAGACCATTTATCATTCCACCCCAACTAGGCATAATAAGCATAATGGAGAATACCGTTCCGAGGGATTGAGCCCAATCAGGAAGAGCTGTATAGAGTAAATGGTGAGGGCCGGCCCAGATATAAATAAAAATCAAGGCCCAGAAATGTATAATAGAAAGACGATATGAATATATAGGCCGGTTAGCCGCTTTTGGAAGGAAGTAATACATCAATCCCAAATAAGGCGTTGTAAGGAAAAATGCCACCGCATTGTGTCCATACCACCATTGCACCAGGGCATCCTGAACGCCCGCATAAACCGAATAGCTTTTAAAAAATGTTACAGGCAACTCCATTGAGTTTACGATATGCAATAGAGCAACAGTTATCCACGTAGCTATGTAAAACCAAATGGCAACATATAAGTGCCTTTCGCGTCTTGTAAAAATGGTACCGAACATATTGATACCAAAAACAACCCATACGAGCGTAATAAGGATATCAATGGGCCATTCCAACTCCGCGTATTCTTTACTGGTTGTTATACCCATTAAAAGGGTTACAGCAGCAAGTACAATGATTAACTGCCAACCCCAAAAGTGGATACGGCTCAATTTATCACTCCACATCCGCGCCTTACACAAACGTTGGAGCGAATAATATACTCCCATAAAAATCCCGTTACCCACAAATGCGAAAATCACCGCATTGGTGTGCAAGGGCCTTACACGACCGAAAGTGGCAAACTGGCAAAAATTGAGCTGAGGTAAAACCAACTCAAGCGCCGCGTATAAACCTACCAGCATTCCTACCAAACCCCATATAAAGGAGGCAAATGCAAAGTCCCTGACT
>JAQBNQ010000638.1 GCA_028288545.1 Bacteroidota bacterium | reverse complement strand
CGGAAGTATTTCAGAAGATATTTTGCGCGATTCGCGTATGGCCTTCGAAAACGGATTAACAGCAGACAACTCCGGACTCGACACAACTTTTTGGGGAGAAGTACCAAGGCTGCCGCCATTGGTTAACGCATTTGATAACGACCCTAACCTGCGTGTTGTTCAGGATGTCGGTCTTGACGGATTGAGCGATGCTGAAGAGCGTACTAAAAAACAGTTGTTCCTTACCAACCTGGCAAATACATTAAGTGGTAGCGGTCCGGCCGGCCAGGCAAATCTTGCGCAGGTAAACAATGACCCATCAACCGATGACTTTGTTTATTTCCAGGATGAAAATGCATATGGTTCGGTAGGTAGCATCTTAACGCGGTACAAAAATTTCTGCGGTGTGGAAGGAAACTCGCCGGTGCAAACCAATAGCATTGCTACCACTGCCGGTACCAACCTGCCTGATAAAGAAGATATCAATAACGATAATACACTGAACGAGGATGAAGAATATTTCCAATACGAATAGATCTGAGGCCGAATTTAATGGATGTAGGTGGCAACCCATATATCATTACTAAAGAAGACGCAACCAACGACCCTAACATTGGTGCCGATGATGCTGGTATAAAAAGCCGTTGGTTACAGTTCCGCGTTCCTATTCGCGAATACACTGCCCGTGTTGGTAATATCCCCGATTTTAAATCCATACAGTTTATGCGTATGTTTTTAACCGGTTGGAGCGACGATAGTGTTATCCTTCGTTTCGGAACCTTGCAGTTAACACGTAATCAATGGAGGACTTATGATTTGACCCTGGATGATGGTTGCGATGGAGTTAGCCCGCACGGTGGACAAATTCCTTTCTTCAACGTAGGCTCGGTAGGTATTGAAAACAACGCCAGCAAAACGCCGGTTAATTACGTGTTGCCTCCAAACATCGAAAGGCAACAGGCATTGGGCCAGCAAACAAACCAATACGTTGCGCAGGATGAACAATCACTCGCGCTGTCTATTTGCGACTTACAGGATTGCCAGCGTAAAGCAGTGTTCAAAAATTTAGGACTTGACCTGCGTAATTACAAGCGCCTGCAAATGTACATCCACGCTAACCGTATAGAGGGGCAAGTGGCGGTAGGACGGCATCAGGTAACTGCGTTTATCCGTATCGGTTCCGACTTCGTTGATAATTATTATGAATATGAAGTGCCACTATTAATCACTCCGGATGGTAAATATGATCCGAACAGCGCCACTGACCGCGCCATAGTTTGGCCCGATAGCAACAGCATGGATATAACCCTGCAGGATTTCATTACGCTGAAAGAAAAACGAAATGCCAACCCTCAATCACACAGCATAGTTTTTAGCGTTACCGATTCAACCGGAAATATTTTAAGAATTAAGGGTAACCCGGATATAGGTGCAGTTAAAACTGCCATGCTGGGGGTACATAATCCTTTAAAGGGAGATGCCACCAATCCATTGCTGGATGATGACGGACAGGCAAAGTGTGTAGAGGTCTGGTTTGACGAATTAAGAGTAAACGGTTTTGATGAAACCGGAGGCGTTGCGGCCCTGGCCACCGTAAGTGTTAAACTGGCCGACCTCGGTACTGTTAGCCTGGGTGGTAGTATGCACACTGCCGGATTCGGACAGGTGGAACAAAAACTTGACCAGCGCTATAAAGACAACATGTACCGTTACGATTTTGCAACCGGTATCGACGGAGGAAAATTATTGCCAAAAGTATTGGGCATCAGAATTCCTTTCTACGCTAACTATTCCCAAACCTTCAGCACTCCTAAATACGATCCATACCAGTTTGATATTACCAGCAAGGAAATGGTAACAACCTTAAAGAATACCGTTGGCGGTGACTCGGCAAAGCGCTACCTGCAACAAATACAAACCATTAACACCAGTCGTGGCTTTAACTTTAGCAACGTGCGTATTGTACCTAAAACCAAGGCCAAGCGACCGCACATTTACGACCCCGGCAACTTCAACTTCACCTATTCATATAATGAAATTTTGTTATCCGATCCTTACACGGAAAAAAATTCGAAGAAGACCTGGCTGGGCTTAATCGGCTGGAGTTTTGCGCCGCAAAGCAAAGACCTGGCACCGTTTAAAAAGCTCATCAAGTCAAAATCAAAGTGGTTTGACCTAGTGCGCGATTTTAGCTTCAATCCATATCCTTCAACACTGGCTGTAACATCCACCTGGAACCGGACGCTTAACGAAATAAAACTCCGCTCATTGGGCGAGGTGGATTTTGTTATTCCACCCAGCTACAGTAAAAACTTTTTATGGACCCGTACCTACAACTTTAAATACAATCCTTTCAAATCTCTTAGCATAGATTATTCCGCATTGGACAATGCGCGTATAGATGAGCAGGAAGGGTTGCTTGATACCAAAGCCAAGCGCGATGATGTATGGAATAAAGTATGGGAGGGCGGCCGCAATACAAATTACAATCAATCGCTAACGGTAAACTATAACGTGCCCCTCAGTAAAATACCTGCGCTTGATTTCATAACGCCTACAGTAGGTTACGCCTCCACTTATAACTGGACGGCCCTGCCATGGCAATTGCCCACTAATAATCCAATTGATTCGGCCAAAGGTATTTTGGTGCAGAACACTTTGGGCAACATTATTAATAACACACAAAACGATCGCGCCAAGTTGGACTTCAACTTCAAAAAATTATACGATAAAATACCTTTCTTAAAAACTTACGATTCGCCAAACCCTAGCGTAGGAGATAAGAAGGAGAACGATAAAAAACGCGAAGCGGTTAAACGCGCAAGACAAAAAATAAAGCAGGAAATTACAGCGCTGAAGGAAAAACGCGAGAAGCTAAAGGTAGACCTGAAAACCGCGAAAGCTGAAGCCAAAGATGATACCACCGGTAAAAAGCCGCCGGAAATAAAGCGTCTGAAACTTGATTTGAAGCGGAACAAAATGGACATCAGGCTTAAAAAGATGGACCTGCGCAACAAGCAATTTCCTTCCGATCCGTTTATATCCATTTTGGTGAGACCTTTACTGATGCTTAAAAAGGTTACGGTGGAGTACAAAGAGAATAAATCCACTACGCTGCCCGGCTTTACAGGTTACTCGCGCTTATTAGGGGTTGATTATAAAAACCAATCACCCGGCTATGGTTTTGTGTTTGGTGCGCAACCGGGCGACAAATTCTTTAATGGCGTTGACCCTTTCACACGTTCGGGATGGCTGGACCAGGCCGCCAGTAAAGGTTGGATAAGCACCGATACCTTATTGAACCAGCAATTTATACAAAACCGTTCGCAGCGATTGGATGTTACCGCCACCATCGAACCCTTCCCTGACTTTAAAATCGATATCAGTTTGTTCAGGGATAATACTATCAATCACTCGGAGTTTTTCAAATACTTAGACTCGGCTGGTATTGCTGGTTTCCAGCATCTTAACCCAATGGACATGGGTTCGTATAGTATTTCGTACCTGCCTATTAAAACCATGTTTGGCAAAATTACCAATGCGGGATTTTCGCAAACCTATACACGCTTTGAGGCGGCCCGTCCTGTCATCTCCCAACGTCTGGGAAAACTGAATCCAAATTCCGGTGTTAATCATATTACTAACTATATCAACCCAAGCACGGGCGAGGTAAACCAGGGCTATGCCGATGGATACGGCCCGCTTTCGCAGGATGTGTTGATTCCTGCTTTCCTTGCCGCCTATTCAAAAAGCGACCCGAATAAAGTGAATCTGAATCCATTTAAAGCAGTGCCTTTACCTAACTGGAGGATAGCTTATACCGGCTTGTCTAAATTTAAATGGGCTCAAAAAATATTTACGAACCTTACCATCTCTCACGGTTATAACTCAACCTTAACGGTCAACAATTTCCAAACTAACTTAACCTACTCGGGCGATGGCTCCTTATTTAAACCAAGCGCCAAAGATTCATTAAGTGGTAACTTCATTTCGCTTTATAACATGCCGAGTATTGTTTTAAACGAGCAGTTTTCGCCGCTTATAGGCGTTGACATGACATTCAAAAACAACGTTACAGCCAAATTCGACTTTAAAATGAGCCGAACATTAACCATGAGTTTTGCCGATTTCCAGTTAATAGAAATGAACTCGAAACAAATAACGGTTGGGGCGGGCTATAAAATAAAAGGGTTGAAATTGCCGATTAAAATAAATGGCAAAAAGATTAGGCTTGATAATGACCTCAATTTCCGCTTCGATTTCAGCTATCGCGATAACATTACCGTTAACCATCGTATCGACCAGGGCGACCCTCAAATAACGCAGGGTGCCCAGACAATTACTATTCAGCCTTCTATAGATTATGTGGTGAGTAAACGTTTAAATGTGCGGCTATTCTTCGATCAAACCTCTACCATTCCTAAGATATCGTCCAGCTACCCAACAACCAACACCAAAGGGGGAATCACGTTCAGGTTCTCTTTAGCTGAATAATGGTAAAGACAGCGCTTAATTTTTATTTTTGCGCTCTCTTATACGTTCCGCACTGAATTAACTGACTGTTATTTCTCTGTATTTTCCCGGCTGTTAACTCCGTGCGATATTTTTGATTTTAAATTATAGAAGTAAATGTTTAGTCAGTTAGAAAATATAAAAGGCAAGTTTATTGAAGCCGGTAAAGCGCTAAGCGATCCTGCGGCTACGCAGGACATGAAGCGTTTTGCCCAATTGAATAAGGAGTACCGCGAATTAGAGAAAGTAGTAAATGTTTACGAGCGCTATAAACTGGTGCTTGGTAATATTGATACCAATAAGCAGATATTGAACACAGAAAGCGACGAAGAATTCCGTGAGTTGGCAAAAAATGACTTGTCGCAGTTAGAAACTGAAAAAGGTAAAATTGAAGATGAGCTAAGAGCCCTGTTGGTTCCCAAAGAGCCTGAAGATGAGCGTAATGTATTGTTTGAAATACGCGCTGGTACGGGCGGAGATGAAGCAGGTATTTTTGCCGGCGACCTTGCCCGTATGTACACCCGTTATTGCGAAGCGTTGGGATGGAAAGTAATTATCCAAAGCGCCACCGATGGTAGTGCAGGAGGTTACAGGGAAGTAGTGTTGGAAATAACCGGCGAGAATGTTTACGGCAAATTAAAATTCGAATCTGGTGTGCACCGTGTGCAACGGATACCAGAAACCGAAGCAAAAGGACGGGTACATACTTCAGCGGTAACGGTGGCGGTATTGCCGGAGGCCGATGAAGTTGAAGTGGTAGTGAATGAAGCAGATATAAGGCTGGATGTGTTCCGTGCTTCAGGCGCAGGTGGACAGCACGTAAACAGGACCGAGTCGGCCGTGCGCTTAACCCACATACCTACAGGAACTGTGGTGGAGTGCCAGGCCGAGCGTTCGCAACATAAAAACCGCGAAACCGCGATGAAGATGTTGAAGACAAGAATTTATGAAGCCGCCGTTCGCAAACACGAAGATGAAATTGCTGCAAGAAGAAAAACCCTCGTCTCTACCGGCGACCGTTCTGCCAAGATCAGGACCTATAACTACCCACAGGGCCGTATTACCGATCACCGCATCAATCTATCCGTGTACAACCTCGACTCTTACATGAATGGCGAAATCGGTGAGATGATAGATGCCTTAGCTGTTGCTGAGCAATCAGAAAAGCTGAAAGAGGGTGGGGTAGCGTTTTAGATCTCAATAACTAAGTCATGGGGGATGATGAGTTGATATTGCGTTCTGAGAAAAGTATAATGGCCTCGGGGTCTCCGTTAAGTTATGGTGTGATATTCGGTGGGTTGTTAGTCTCAGATATTATCAGGCGATATATTTCATCCGGCCATTTTCAGCTGGAAATTCTTGATACTTTATCTGCTACGATTGCTACGATAAGGGCTACCATCCAATATTGGCAGATCGGGAAGAGGGCTCAGGGCCGCCTGTTGGTGTTGAAATTTTTTATGAAACAACCTTTGTCAGCATTGATTACCTGGAGGAAAAGTATGCTAAATCCATCTGCGACTTTTTCATATCAAAAAGTGTTAAAGAACGAGATTCAGGTAATAACGAGTTTGATAAGCTGACGTTTAATTTCGTACTCATTGCAGAAGTTGCAGTTGCTTACCTTATTATTGGCTTTTTAATTTCCAGGCTTTAGCAACCGCTTTAGTGGGGTATTCGCTCATTTGATGAAAGCCGAACAAAACGAGGAACTAAAAGAAGGCGGTCTGGGTTAACCGTTCTTTTGGGATTGGTAAACCTTCTCGCAGGATACCCGGAAAGTTAATTAGCTATTTGCAGTTAAACTTGTGCCTTTTACTTAGTGAGATTGATAATGATAATTGAGATATTTTATAACCTGTATTGATCATAATTCCATCATAATAATCATAATAAATCAGCGTTCTATTCTTCTATGCCAATTCCGGAACCTGCACATTTACCCGATCATATTCGCCAACCTTTGTCAGATCCATTTCAACAATACCATCTGCATTCACTTCAAAAGGTTTTTTGAATTTTGCTCCCCACACAAAGTCATTTGCAATGTACGATTGCCGGCTATAGATGGTTTGAGAAAACACGTCATCAAAGCCCTTCATCAAAACAAATACTTCAAAGTCAAGTTTCTTGATCTCTTCAAGCGATCTTCCGTACAATGCGCTTTCCTCATCAATAGGATGATTGATTACCCAACTGGTAGGGAACATGGCAATTTTATCCAGCTCCAACTTTACCTGCTGAAATCTACGT
>JAQBNQ010000070.1 GCA_028288545.1 Bacteroidota bacterium | reverse complement strand
GGTTTAAATACCGCACTCATTTCAACGCGTCTAACGCAAACGAGCGCAGCATTAACGCCCTGCTTAACCAGCTATTGGCAGGTTATAATGGCGGAGAACTGCATATCCACGCCAACAGAAATACAAGAAGAGCAGCTTGATAGAGATGATAGAGGGCGGTGCAATACAGCCTCGCCGGCTTAGTTCATTATTCGGGCGAACAAACCAGCCCAGCCGCTTTTTTATTTGACAGATCGGCCTGTGCCTGCGATTCGCAGAACTGGCTTTCGAAATTACTTGCCGCATCCCTGCAGGTCCAGCCTAAAGAGGGAGAAGTAAGAGAGTCCAGGTATTCGTTATAGTACTGCTCACCAAATTTATCGGAACAAACCTGTACGGTTAAAGTGGTATCATATCGCTGCTTGCTACAAACCTGGCAAAGGTTATGGCACTTATAGCACTTTTTGCACGAGGCAAAACAAATTCCAACCAGCACAACAACTATAAGGGCACAAACGTTCTTCATAATGGATGTCAAAAGTAGCTTAATAATTTTTTCCTTTTTGAAGAATGTTGTAAATAGTGTTTCGGAATATGCACGAAATAGAACCATATTATCTATGGCGCGATTATTATATTGCTTCTAACGACAAACTCTCCCCGTTTTATGGTCGTAAGTACAGCGAATTTCATTTCAGCAATAAAATATACAACTACTACATCCATCCCCAGTGGGATTTTTTTGGGGCTTCCACACTTTATTGCAAGATCCTTTTTGCCGATTACGAGCAGCAATTTGTGGTTATAGAATTTATTGGCGAATGGAACGACGCCGTGCACAACGACATTATGGAAATGAAGCGCGGCCTTATAGACCCCTTGATAAAAAGAGGCATCAACAAGTTTATACTGATTGGTGAAAATGTGTTAAACTTTCATGCCTCCGACGACCTGTATTACGAGGAGTGGTACGAGGATATAAAAGAAGAAGGCGGCTGGATAGTGGGCCTGAATTTTCGCGACCATGTTGTAGCCGAAATGCGCCGCGTTAAATTGCATTATTATATGAGTATGGGAGAGGGATTTAGTGACTTGCTGTGGCGTAAATTTAAACCCGGCGACCTGCTTGAATTAGCAGAAAGCCTGCTGATAAGAAGTTTGAAATAGCATCACAGGAACTGCCATAGGCATTACTTGCGAAAATGACGCTGCGTCACGGCAAAAAATTATTGGTAACATTGTTAGGAAATAACTTGCTACAGGTCTATTTTTAAACGCTTCTATTTATCATCAACAAATAATTTAAGGGTACATGTATTTGGTAGGAACCGGTAAAGCTGATATAACAGCATTTGTAAAAGGCGCAGGAATGCTTGGCTATGGAATTCATTACAACACAATGGAGGAGATTGCCACTTCGCTTTCCGCCAGGGCTTTTATTTTTATTGATAAGAATAGCAGCAAGAAGATTTGCTTTGTAAACTGCGAGTTATGCTTTATTACCATAGCTATTAAAAAGGGAGTTTTAAAAACCCTGGAGAGAAAACACCCGGACTTTAATTACGATGAAGATAACCTGATGCTAACCGCGCAACATACACACAGCGGACCGGGCGGGTATTCTTATTACGGCCTTTACAACCTTAGCGTTCCGGGTTTTGTAATGGAGATTTATAAAAAGATAGTGGAAGGAATTGTTGAAGCCATTGTAAAGGCTGAACAAAATATTAAACCAGCCTCGCTAAGCATGGCTACCGGTATGTTTGAACCGGAGTTGCAGGTTGCATTTAACCGTTCAGTAGATGGTTATAATCTTAACCCCGAAGTAAATCCTAAGATCACGTTTGAGCAACGCCATTTGGGCTTAGACCGCGAAATGACCCTGCTTAAAATAACAGGGGAAGATGGGAAGGAGCGCGGCTCTATCAATTGGTTTGGTGTACATACAACCAGCCTACCCAATACAAACCATAAGATATGCTTTGACAATAAGGGCTATGCTTCGGAGTTCCTGGAAAAATATTACAGTGATGGCGGCAACTCGGAATACCTGGGGGTTTTTGCGCAGGGCACCTGTGGCGATGTTACACCGCGATTTGTATATCACCCTGTCTATCCTTTTCAACGCGGACAATGGGAAGGTAAGTACCCCGATGATTTTGAGAGTACAAAATTTAACGGGCAGATACAGTTTGAAAAGGCAAAGGAGATCGTTGAAACGAAAAACGCAATTGCTGTAGACGGCGGCATAGACTATGAATTAATGTTTGTGAATTTTGCCGACGTAACGGCCGACCCGAAATTTACCAATGGAAATCAAAATGCTCAAACAGGTAACGCAGCCCTTGGCATCGCCTTTTTTACCGGCACCGTTATCGACGGACCGGGAATGCATCCTACCGTAGCTTTTTTTGTAAAGGGAGCTATTGGTTTTATTAAGTGGTCGGAAAAATTCAGGGCAAAATTTGCCAGTGCAGAATATAAAAAGATCATTGAGCGTAAATACCGTACACAAGGCAAAAAAGATATCCTGATAGAAAGCAATACCCGCCGAATATTAGGCACTAAGCTTATCGACAAACTTTTTGTACCGGGTTGGGCAGATCCTGCAATTGCCACCTTCAAATACTTTTACAAAAAAACCGGTAGTTTAAAAAAATCATGGACGCCGAAAGTACTCCCTCTACAGCTTTTTATTATTGGCGATATTGCTTTAGCAGGTTTTCCGTTTGAGATAACTACCATTGCCGGAAAGCGCCTTAGAAAATCACTGGAAGAAACGCTGGCTCCTCGAGGAGTTAAACGGGTTATCCTCTGCCCTTATGCAAATGGATATTCGGGCTATATGACCACGTACGAAGAATACCAGGCACAGATATACGAAGGAGGCCATACCGTTTTTGGCGAGTGGAGTTTAGCAGCGCTGCAAACAAAATTCGAATTGCTGGCAAAGGAAATGTTGAAACCAAAAGAGGATAGAAAATTCCCGCATGATGCTATTCCACCCGATTTTACCGAAGAGGAATTGAATCATTTTCCTTTCTACAAACGCGCCTGGTACATCCGCCAGGAGTTGATACGTGCACGGAAAATGGAACGCAAAGGCTCGCATTCCGAAACGAATTAATTCAGGCTACCAAAGTTGTATTTAACGTCCCTCTTTGAAGAGGGCAGATTTCACTTTTCAATTTTTGAAAAGGAAATCGGGAGATGAGAGCGCTTTAAGTAAAGCAACTACCATGAGCAATCGACGGCATCCCTGTTCAAAGAGGACCTGATACAAATAAAAAATACTAATTCGGGCTTCTGGGTGGTTTTGTTTTATCGGTTTCTTCTTTTGCTCCCACCCCTTTAGGTTTAGGTCCAAATATGTAGTGAAGACCAAGCATTGCACCTGCACTGCTGTTATGGCTTTTTTGATAAGTAAGATGGTTTTTATCGTACCAACCCAAATTGCGCAAAGCATCGCCGTTTAAGTCAATTACGCTGCAATAACCGGTTAAGGCAATCTCAACATAAAAATGCTTGCCTATAAAAATGTCGGTACCAAACTGAAGTGCAACACCTAAATCAAAGGCTCTGAA
>JAQBNQ010000621.1 GCA_028288545.1 Bacteroidota bacterium | reverse complement strand
TCCTTTTGTTACTGCCAATGGCAAAAAACTGGTAGTGATCCAACTTTCAGGAGGTAACGATGGATTAAATACCATAGTGCCCTACCGCAATGATATATACTACAAAGCCAGGCCAACATTAGCTATTAAACAGGATAAGCTGCTTACGCTTAACGACGAATTGGGCATGAATGAATCAATGCGCGGTTTAAAAGAACTTTTCGACCAGGGCTGGGTAGGAATATTGAACAATGTAGGTTACCCGAATCCCGACCGTTCCCATTTCCGCTCTATGGATATCTGGCACTCGGCTTCCGATTCGAAAGAATACCTTGATACCGGTTGGATAGGCAGATACCTGGACGCTACATGTGCCGGTTGCGCAAAGCCAATATCGGGTATAGAAATTGATGATTCGTTAAGCCTTGCATTAAAGGGGCAAACCGTAAATGGATTGGCCCTGCACGATGTTAATCTGTTTTATAAAATGATGAAGGACGCTGAAGCATTTAATAACCCGAAGTTCAGCTCCGATAACGACAATCTGAATTACCTGTATAAGACCTTAGCCGCCACCTCCGAATCTGCCGATTATCTTTATGCAAAGTCAAATATCTATCACTCAAAAGCCAGTTACGGAAATAGTGGACTGGCAAAAGATTTAAAAACAATTGCCGAACTCATTATTTCCGGGGTTGATACATCTGTTTTTTATACATCCCTCAGTGGTTTTGATACGCACGTCAATCAAACAGGTGCACAGGCCAATCATCTCAAAGATCTTTCGGAAGGCCTAAATACTTTTATGTACGATTTAAAAAGCAATAACCGGCTGGATGATGTTACCGTTTTTGTTTTCTCGGAGTTTGGTAGACGGGTTGCCCAAAACGCCAGCAATGGCACCGACCATGGCACCGCAAACAATGTTTTTATTATCTCTTCTCAACTTAAAAAAGCGGGCGTATTAAATGAAACACCCGACCTGCAACAACTTGACTATGGAGACCTTATGCATAGTATCGATTTCCGCCGGGTTTACGCTACGCTTATCAACAAATGCCTTGGTGCGGATGATGCGAAAATACTGGGCCGCAAGTTCGAATTATTGGGATTTCTTTAAGGCCCGCTGTTACTCATTTTCAATTAGGAATTTTCGCTGGAAAACATACCTTTGATACCTCATTTTAAATAATGCATATTTAAAGCATATTAAATTCATAACATGGCAAAAGAAGTTTTGTTTAAGCTGGGCGAACAGGAATGTAAAGCCGGCATTACAAAGGTGGACCGCGATAAGGTTTACGGTTGGACCGAGGAAAAATATACCGATGCAAATGGCGCTTTATGCCGTTGGGCTACATTATTGGAAGATGGAAAAACCATTATTGCAAACGGCGGCACATCGCTAAAAAAGATAGATAGTTTTGGTAAAGAAATAGACAAAGCCACACTGGTTGCTATCGGATTAAATGGCGCCCCTGCTCAACTGCTGCCTTCCGTTTTTGATGGCCCCGTTACCCTGGAAACTACGAAAACCCTGGATGATTACCTAACCATGGATATTAAAAGTGTTTACCAGTTAAGCATAATCGAAGGTGTAAACGAATTATTGGCTGAGCTGAAAAAACACCAGGTACTTTATTTCCCCTTCAATTACCGCGCAGATTATGAACCGGATGATGCCTTTATGTTAGCGCAGGACAGTAATATTTTTGTCATCATCGGCAAGATCAAAAACTTTGAGTACGTAGGATTGAACGTACCTGTTGCTCCCGAAATGGATGCCGTGGAAGAATCGGAAGAGATTGATTTTAATATGCTATAAACATTGCTATGAAGAATATAAAAATATCCAACGCACAAAACCGCGATAGCGAGGTACAATACGCTGGCATTGTAACCAGGTCATCCATAAAATATGTATTACCAGATGGTTCATCACCCTTTAACCTGAAGCTTTTGAAAAGTTCGGTAGCCAGCCAGTATGAAACCCTGTTGGCACAGAAGGGTACCGACGAAGTATTGGCGGATGAAATGATAAACGGCGACCCCGAAATTGATTTTGAATTAACCGGTATGTTCGTTAAGGGCGGCCAACAGGTTTTAATTGACCAGAACAACAGGCCGGTTAATAAAGTAACTGCCAAAGAAGTTGTTTACCTGCCCGATGGCTCTATAAAGGAAGAGCGTAATATCACCCGTAAGCAATCCAATATTGTAAGCGAGTTTCCGGTAAGGTGGACAGGCAAATCGCTGCCTATCCTCGAAATCTATTCGAAGTTTATTTTTGGCAAAACGTACCAGTTAACCCATAACAGCGGCTTGACTTTCGACTTTTTGTTTAACATGGCAAAGGAGCTTTCAGAGAAAAAATCGATGATGCTTTTAGGCGCTGGTGTTAAAGGTAATGAGCCGCTCATTTTTATGGATAACGGAAAACCTTACCGTGCATTTTTAGAAGGTCGTGTAAAAGGCGAAACCTACCTGTTGCTGTTGCATTTGTCTAACCTCGAATTAAAATCAATTCTATGATACAATCCATTATTGATTATAAGAAGAATATTGCCTCAAGATATATACCTGCAGAGGGCAGCCGCTTAAAGGAAGTAGTTCCTGAGTTTGATAGCTACCTGTATTCGGAAAAGCTGGATGGCCATTTGTTTTTTGCCTATTGCACCGATGCAGGAGTTAAGTTCTTTAACCGCAGCGGCACTGAATTCAGTTTGCCAAATCTTGAAAATGCTTTTCCTAAAAAATCTTTAGGTGTTTGGGCCGGCGAACTATATGTTGATGATGAAAGATCGCGGGCATTTAATGTACGTACTCACTTAACTACCAAATCAGACAAACTTCGCTTTGCGGTGTTTGACAGCGTTGAACATCTTGAACTGCCCCGTATGGAACGGCTGGACCTGGTAAAGAAGCACATTCCCAGCGAAGGAGCAGTACATCATATTGAGCTTAGATTAACCACTTCGAGAAAAGAATTGTTTGCGGAATATGAAAAGGTGATAGAAAAAGGTGGCGAAGGACTTGTAATTACCACGCCCCTTAATACTACCTACAAAATAAAACCTCAGTTAACAATTGATCTGGCCGTTATAGGGTACTCGTTACGTGAAACCGGTGAGGAAATGCATGACTTGCTATTGGCTGTTGCAAAAGGCGACCAGTGGATCATTTTAGGTAAAGTGGGTGGCGGTTTTAGTGAGGCTGAAAAGAAAGAATGGTTTCAGAAATTAAAACCACTTGAATGCAACTCGGACCAGTTAGAGGTAGCATCTAACGGATTGATATACCAATGGGTTAAGCCACAAATTGTAATTGAGGTTAAATGTCTCGACCTTATTATTGAAGACTCGAGTGGCATGATAAGAAAACAGGCTTTGCAGTATGAAGAAGGCAAAGGATATTCGAAAGAC
>JAQBNQ010000066.1 GCA_028288545.1 Bacteroidota bacterium | reverse complement strand
ACAGTTAACCGCAATCCATCAACTGTTAATCAGTAAACTAAAACAAACTCTTGCCACTCATTTGTATAGGTTGGGGCAGGCCCATTAGTTTTAGAACAGTAGGTGCAATATCTGCCAAAATCCCTCTTTTTAACACTGGTTTTAATGTTTTATCTACAAAAATAAGAGGCACCGGATTTTTGGTGTGGGCTGTGTTTGGGCTGCCGTCATCATTTATCATATAATCGGCATTACCGTGGTCAGCAGTTATTAATATAGTATAGTCGTTGTTCAGGGCCAATTCAGTAATTTTTTTAACACAGGTATCTACTGTTTCAACAGCTTTAATAGCTGCGCTAAAAACTCCGGTATGGCCAACCATATCTGCATTTGCAAAATTCAGACAAATAAAGTCGGGCTTATTCTGGTTTATCTCTGCCAGAATTTTTTCCGTTAAAGGCAAAGCGCTCATCTCCGGTTGCAGATCATACGTTGCTACTTTAGCCGAAGGTTCCATAATTCTTGTTTCGCCCTCAAATTCATTTTCTCTTCCCCCTGAAAAGAAAAAAGTAACATGCGGATATTTTTCAGTTTCGGCGGCACGTACTTGTGTTTTATTGTTAAGCGATAATACCTCGCCAAGGGTCATCGTTAAGTCCGTATTATCAAAAATGTTCGACACATTTTTAAAGCTATGGTCATACACCGTCATAGTGGTGTAGTGGATATTTAATGTCTTCATTCCATGATCCGGAAAATCCTGTTGAGTAAGCGCCTTTGTAATTTCCCTGCAGCGGTCGGTTCTAAAGTTAAAGCAGATAACTGCATCGCCATCCTTTATGGCTTCAAAATCTTTACTGCAAACTATCGGTTTAATAAACTCATCAGTTACACCTGTTTTATAACTGTCTTCAACTGCCTTTAATACATCCTCCGTTTTTTCGCCAGTACCTTTAGTCAATAAATCGTAGGCCACTTTAACCCGCTCCCAACGGTTATCTCTATCCATGGCATAATAGCGGCCCACCACCGAAGCAATTCTTCCGGCCGAATGCTTAAGATGCTCCTGCAGTTCTCTTAAAAAACCTAAACCGCTTTTAGGGTCACAATCGCGCCCATCGGTAAAGGCATGAATAAACACTTTGTTCTTATCAAGTCCGTTTTGTTGTGCTATATCGCACAGGGCTTTAACGTGGTTGATATGCGAGTGCACTCCTCCATCCGAAACCAGGCCTATCAGGTGCAGGGGTTTATTATTTTCTTTGCAATAAGTGAGGGCGTTTAATAGCTGAGCATTTTTAGCAAGATCGCCATTGCCAATGGCCTTGTTAATGCGCATCAGTTCCTGGTACACAATTCTGCCCGCGCCAATGTTAAGATGACCTACTTCGCTGTTACCCATTTGCCCATCGGGTAATCCCACTTCTTCGCCCCAGGTAACTAATTCGGTATTGGAATACTGCTTGTACAGGCTTGTTACAAAAGGAGTTTTTGCCTGGGCAATAGCACTACGCTTTGGGTCAGGACCATGGCCCCATCCGTCCATTATAATCAGAATAATTTTTTTCATCGGGGCACAAAGGTATGTAACTTAACAAGTATGAAAAGTGAGAAATATCAGGAAGCCCCGATTGTTGACAAATCCGCCTGTTGTAGTTGCTAATTTGCCTTCACAAATTTTGAGAAGTACGTATTGCCTTTATTGGTAACCGACAGCAGGTAAACGCCATCGGCAAATGCCGAAGTATTAAGTTGCGTTAACTGGTCTGAAGTTTCTTTTGTGGCAACTATCTTACCGCTAATATCAAATACCTTAATGGTGGCTGACGAAGCACCATTTAAAAGGATATTTAAAGACGAACTAGCCGGGTTGGGAAAAGTAGTTAAGGACATATCGTTTGTAGCTTCAGTAATGCCGCTTGGTATTACGCTGGTTGAAGCAGCATAAAAACTGATAACTCCGGTAGTAGGTCCGCCAAATCCCGTAAACACTATTTTATAATGGTTGCTATCGGGCAAAACAAAATAAGCTAATGAGTCCTTTACGCCATAAGTAGCTGTTGTGCTATCATAAGTTTGCCAGTTCCATCCAATAATATTAAGGCGCGAACCAAAAGTATAAGTCTGAAAATCGTTGCTGTTAACGCCAATACTTGCCGCCGGGGCCACAGTAGTGCCGCCATTAATTAAAACGCCTGTTTTGGCTTGGTAAGTGCCCTGTACTGCGTCGCTGGCCATATATTGCAAAAACTGCAGGTTCCAATCCGTGGCCAAAGGTTCTTTGTCGTGTACTATATTATCCGAAAGGTTTAGGTATACAAACTCCTTACCCTGATAAGCTGCCTTGCCAATGTGAACATTTTGAAGAGAAGAATTATCGATGTTGGCATATTGAATATCAAAGGCAGTGTCAAAAACCAGGGCTACCACTAAAAATTTCTTTATTTCTCCATTAGGTAATTCAATCAGGTAGATCGAATCGCCCACCACATTATGAGTGGTTCCATTGTATTTACCCCAGCCAAAGTCAAATATATTGGTGCTGCTGCGGTTGCTGTTTAAGGCACCCATATCCAGGGCTGTGTCTGAATCATGCAGTTTGGTCCAACTCCTCCAGTTTGTGGTGTCTAAATTGGTAAAGGAGGCCGCGTTGGCATTTGGAGCAACATAAACATTAACGCCGTTAGCCTCATTACAGCGTATGGTAGTGCCGCCAAGCGGGTGTTGAGGATATTGAGTAGGTCTTACGGAAACTGCCAAATGCCAGTCAGTATTCGATGAAATTGTTTTTGTACCTGTAGTTATGTTGTAGAAAATCAATTGGTTATAACCTGGTCCGGTAATAACTGAATCATTTGCTGTAATTGTTTGTGCATGAGATGTGCAGAACAAAACCAGGCTTAAGGCCAAACCAAAAATTCTCTTCATAAAAATATTTGTAACTTCGGGTACAAAAGTGCGATAAGATGAGCGAATCCACAGCATCTTATTGTCATAAGTTTGTCATTTTTCCTGAAATAAATTTTAAGCCATGATTAAGATCATTCAAAATAGCCTGCCCCCCAGCTCAAAGGTTTGGATCTATCAAAGCAGCAGGCCCTTTAGCCAGGGTGAAACCGAAACCATAAGGGAAAGGATAAAGCAATTTGTTGCCGAATGGAACTCACACAAAGTGGGCGTAATTGGCGATGGTGAGTTACTATACGACCGCTTTATTGTACTGATGGCCGATGAGCAGCAGGTTGGTGTTAGTGGATGTTCGATAGACTCCTCAGTTCATTTTATTAAAACCCTTGGCCTC
>JAQBNQ010000065.1 GCA_028288545.1 Bacteroidota bacterium | reverse complement strand
ATCAGAGCGATTGGCTACCTAATAGCCTGGCCAGTAATTCATGCGTCGTTGCTTTTGATTTTGATGGAGATGGCAGGGAGGATCTGTTTGTAGGGGGCAGGCTGGTTCCGGGCAAATTTCCTAAAGCCGGAGAGTCCATATTGTTAAAAAACGAGGGCAATAAATTTACCGATGTAACCGCGCAACTTGCGCCTGGATTGAAAAATGTTGGCATGGTCAATTCGGCTCTGTTTACAGATTTTGATAACGATGGCAAAATGGATTTGATTGTATGTGGTGACTGGATGCCGATATCCTTCTTTAAAAATACAGGCGGTCGTTTTGAAAATGTTACCGCGTTAACGGGCATTGAAAGTCAGAAGGGGTTTTGGAAATCAATTGCGGCAGCCGATTTTGATAATGATGGCGACATGGACTATATAGTTGGAAACCTGGGATGGAATTCTTTTATGAAAGCCGACTCGGCAAAACCAATTGAATTATTTCTGAATGATTTTGACAACAACGGCACTTTAGATCCTTTGGTTTTCCAATACCTTCAGGGCCAACGTGCCCCACTTTCCGATAGAAATACTTTTTGCGAACAGATGCCCAAATACCGTAAAAAATTCAGGACTTACCGTTCTTATGCCACGGCTAACTGGGATAGTGTATTAACTCCGGCGCAGTTGACAAAAAGCGAGACTTATTCTGTAACACAGCTTTCTTCGTGCCTGTTGAAAAATTTAGGAAATGGAAAATTCCGTTTGGAACCACTTCCTGTTGAAGCGCAGATTGCACCTTTGTTTGGAACCTGCATTTTCGATTTCAATAATGACGGTAATCCCGATGTACTTCTTCAGGGAAATTCCGCGTCTAATTTGTTTTCCTTGAGTCCTTACGATGCGGGAAGAGGCTTACTTTTATTGGGCGATGGCAAAGGAGGGTTTGGCCCAAATTCCTACAATAAAAGCGGGTTTTATGTGGCAGGTGATGCAAAGTCTTTAACTATCCTTGCCTCAGCCACTCATCAGCCGCTATTTATTTCTGCATCAAATAGCGACACCGTTAGGTGTTTTGCCTTAAATGAATCTTCTGTTTATCACCTTGTTGAAACCAAGCCCGGGGAAACCAGCGCTATGCTAACATTCAAAGATGGCCATCATCAAAAAATGGAATTCAAAAATATAACTGGCTACTTATCGCAGTCTTCCAACATAGGGTTTATACCTGGTAATGTAAAGGCCATAAAAATCTATAATGCCTCGGGTTTCCGTGACCTTATTTTTTAATCAATTTTTCAACCACCATTTCGCCCACCTTTTTGCCAAGCACTTTTCCATTTTCGCAACTTGGCATAAAATGAATGCCTGCATAGGCACGGCTAATAGCCGCCTGGTCAGCAGCCTGTCTGAAAGAATTAAATTTCCGGGGCTGCATCTTAAACGCTATTTCCGTCGAATCTGTAAATTGAAAATGGTCGCCAAAAAGTTGCTCCAATACAGCTGCAGCACTTGCCGAAACAGTGCTGTGGGCACTGGGGTATTCCGGAAAGGTAGGGGTTTCAATCAAAGGCCTCCAGTCTTTTTGGATATATTGTTGTATGTATGTTTCGGGCCTTACATAATCAGTCCTGTATTTTTCTCTCCAAACCGTAATAAAGGCGTCGGCCAGGGCAATACTTGTCAATGCATATGCCCTTGTTGATTCCATCTCGCTTAGTTTTTTCTGCTTGCAAACATTTTGTGCTATGGACATCCAGTGGCCGCCGGGTGTAAGCTTTCTTTGCGTATACATAATATGGCCCTTTACGTATGTGCGTTGCGGGTTACAGTCCCAATATTCTACGGTCGATATCCAAAACGAATCACTGCGATTTACATACTGCATTACCTCAGCAGAATTTTTATAAATCTCTGAATTTTTATCTTTTGAAAAAGGTGGTGGCAATGGCAATTGGAACTGTGCTGAGGAATCTACTACAAATGTTCTTATCGTCCCCCAATAAGGTTCCAGTGCATCAGCAAATGTCGGCGGGGTAGGTGCCCAGTGGCCGTTTTCGCCTGTAGGGGTAAAGCGGGGCATATTTCGGGTCTCTTTATAACGATCTTTGCCTGCCCATTGCAAAATTTGTTTTGCAATTTCTAACCCCATTTTTTCTGACCGGTCTAAAACGTCTTTATCTGTTTCCTGTTTTAATCCTTCCCAGCATTTGTTGCGCACAGAATCAATAAAATATCCCCTGTACACCATCTCAGCACCAACTTTGCAAAAGGCCGCCACCATTACGGCGCGATTATTTACCGGACCCTTTTCCTCGGGAACGACAAGGTGAAAATCATTAAGCTTACCTGATAAGGAAGGGAAAGTGTCTCCAACCCTCATGCTTTCATAAGCAGCAATGCTGGTATAAGCATATATGCGCGATGCCACCGGGGGCGGAAATCCGTCGTGAATGACAGCAGTGTTTAGGGCATTTTGCAGTGTGTGAATTAATAATTGATCGGATGATGTGCCGGATTTACGAGAATGGCAACCAATTAATAAACCCAAACACAGAAGAAGAAATAATTGTTCCCTGAAAAATTTACTCATAAAATATATTGTCTAAAATCCTGCATTGAATATATGCGATTAACTGATTCTCCTTGTTCAAAGCCTGGGCCACTAATATCTTGTATTTATCAGTTACAACCGGTAAAGTAATTTGAACACTTACAATATCTTTAACATTACCAATCACCGTTCCATTTAGGGTGTCAAGCCATTCATTATCTGCTAACTGATCTAAAGCAAACTGGCGGAATTGTCCATATGAGGTGCAGGGCGCCGTTACATGGAAGGAAGGCCCTTGACTTCCAAACTGAAGAAACGGCTTTATACATACATTAAGATAGGAATCGATGGGTAAAATATTTTCAGCAATGATACTTCTAAGACTTGGGAAATTCTGAAAAACCACATCGTTCACAAAGTATTTTAGTCCTTTTTCGCGACAAAAATTTTTCAAAAACCTTTGAATGACCTGGGAATACCTGGAGCCCCGGTATTTAGGTATTAGTCCATAAAATATCCCTTCAAATTCATCTTTGCGTATCGTTCCAAATACATAACCGATGTATTCTCCATTTTTTTTTATCAACCAGCATATGTTGTCGGGGTGAGTGCGGTAATTGAACATTTGCACATAAATATCGGCCGCCAAAAGTTCTTTTTCGGGGGTTATGAAATAACCCG
>JAQBNQ010000603.1 GCA_028288545.1 Bacteroidota bacterium | reverse complement strand
CCACCGCCAACTCCGGTTCCCATAATAATGCCAAACACGATGCGGGCGAAAGGAAATTTTTCTTTTACCCCTCCCCAATGTGTTTCGGCCAAGGCAAAACAATTGGCATCATTGGCCAGTGTAACCGGCATTTTCAACAGAGCCTCAAGGTCTTTCTTTAAAGGTTTGCCGTTAAGCGCAGTGGTGTTGCAATTTTTCATGGTTTGTGTAGATGGTTCACTTGCCCCAGGGGTACCGATACCAAGGGCCGTCGGCTTAAAACCCGAAAGCCGTTCCATTTCATCCATTAAACTTTTTACCTGCTTAAGGATGTGCTCATATCCCATATCCGCTTCAGTTGCAATACGCGTTCTTACAATTGGTGTAGGGTCATTCAACGAAGGAAGTATAACACCTTCAATTTTTGTTCCCCCAAGATCAATACCCCATAATGGTTGTTGCTTCATAATCAAAGAATTAATTGAATCCCTTTATAAATATTGAATATCTTTATAAAAGTTTAAATATGTGTAATCCTCAAAATTATTTATGTTTTGCTCTAAAATAAAGGCATTTCTGTTTTGCAGTTTATTATTTTGCCAATTTGCAAAGGCACAAGCATATAATCCAATGTTGAGCGATTCAAATACATGGTATATAACTACATGTTTTGAGGGCTGCTGGACAGATGTTGTATGGACATCCGGTGATACAACTTTGGGCGGTTTGCAGTATAAAATAGTTAGAAGTAAAAGATGCAATTCTACAAGTCCCTGTATCATCGCTTTTTTTCGAGAAGATACTCTTCAAAAAAAAGTATACGTACGGAAATATTCACAAGACGTGGGCTTTAAGGACACCACAGAATTCGTTTATTATGACTTTAGCCTTGTTCAAGGTGATAGTATTTACCTCTTCGACCCCCAAATTCTTTACCCGAGGGACGTTCGCGACACTCTCGGTTGGTATAGAGTTGATACTGTATATTCAATAAGCACTTTAGTTGGTATTAGAAAGCTTCTTTTTTTATATCCGGTCAATTTTATAGGATGCTGCGAAAATATGAATTGGGTTGAAAGCATCGGAGCTATTGACGGCCCATATCTATACGGTGGGGGTGACAGTTGGCTCAATTGCTTTTTCCGAAATGAGGTACATGAGTATAGCTCATGGTATGGGGAAGATACTGTCTGCGATTTTACCAATGTCGGAATCAACGAAGTCTTCCCTAGCCAGAACTTTTCTGTCTTTCCCAATCCTACCAACAATTTCACAACTCTTTTAGTCAAGGATAAAGAAACAATGTTAACAGCATCGCTATTCGATGTGGCCGGAAGAGAAGTTCTGCCCCTTTTTACTAATAAACGCCTTTCCACATTCAATTTTCCTACAGAAGGGCTCCCTCCAGGCTTATATTTTGTTAAGATCACGAATGAAGCGGGCAGAGCAATCCCGCTTAAACTTGTGAAGCAATAATAACGGAATCCCCTGCTCGTCTCCGTCACAGAGACTTTTGAATAGGTTATCTTTTCCTTATATTGCTATTGCTATGAACCATCCTGGCATAGAAACCGATCTTGAAAGAATCGAAACACTGGGGCAACTCCGGAAGGACGAAAATTATCGCTTTCGCAAATACCTCAAAAGTCAAAACGGGCGAAAGACCGATGCTTTGGTTCATCGTTTGTACGAGGAACTTTCGCCAAAAGTTGATTGCACTAGTTGCGGGAATTGCTGTAAGCATTTAAGCCCGTGTTTAAGTAAAGAAGACCTTCACCACTTATCCAATGCGCTTTCATTAAACCCATCCGAGGTGGTTGAAAAATATACCGAACCTCTAGGCAGCGATCTGTCCTTAAAACATTTGCCCTGCATATTTCTTTGCAACAATAAATGCAATATCTATAACAACCGGCCCGAAACCTGTGCCTCATTCCCGCACTTACATAAAGACGATTTTATAAGCCGGGCAAGGCAAGTAATCGATAGCTATTCTATATGCCCTATTATATTCAATGTGATAGAGAGAATGAAAACAGAATTACATTTCAACGTGCACGACGACTAAGTATTCATTTTTTCCTTCCCCGTAATACTTCCGCAACATCTTTCAGCGAAGCATCCTTTGCCTGCAATAACACCAGGTAATGAAACAACAAATCTGCCGCTTCATTCAAAAACAAGTCGCGGTTATTGTCTTTGGCTTCGATAATAAGTTCAGTTGCCTCCTCACCTACTTTCTGCGCAATTTTATTAATGCCTTTTGAAAATAATTGCGCTGTATAGGATTGATCAGGCGAAGCCTTCCTTCTTTCAGCAATTGTAGCTTCCAGACCGGCAATAAATTCAATATCCGAAGCCTGGTTGATTTCGTTCCAGCAAGTGTCGCTACCCGTATGACAAACCGGACCTGCAGGTTTTACCTTTATCAATAAAGTATCATTGTCGCAATCGCTCAATATATCAATCATCTCCAAAAAATTACCGGACTCCTCACCCTTGGTCCATAAGCGCTTTTTGGTACGGCTGTAAAAGGTAACGCGCTTTTCGCTTTCTGTTTTACGCAGAGCCTCTTCATTCATATAGCCCAACATAAGTACCTTATTGGTAATGGCATCCTGTATAACGGCAGGCACCAGGCCATCGCCTTTTGCAAAATCTGGTTTCATAGTCTTATGGATATTCCTTGGTTCTTTAAATACAATTTCAAATCGGCGATGCCGATCTCATTGAAATGAAAAATTCCCGCAGCTAAAGCAGCATCTGCATTTCCCACTGTAAATGCATCAGCAAAGTGCTGCATATTGCCGGCGCCTCCTGAAGCAATTACGGGGATATTAAGCATGTGAGACAATCTATTTAGGGCCTCGTTAGCAAAGCCGCTTTTGGTTCCATCGTTATTCATAGAGGTAAAAAGAATTTCGCCGGCTCCTCTTTGTTCTCCTTCTCTGGCCCATTC
>JAQBNQ010000586.1 GCA_028288545.1 Bacteroidota bacterium | reverse complement strand
ATCTTTGCAATTTGGTTGATGTACGCGTGATCATCGGTAAGTGCCGGTGTGTTCAGGTTGTTGAAGAACGAAGCGTAGCCAAGCTGCTGGCCATTTCCCCAAACCATATCCTGCACCCAACTGGCATTGGCGCTCGAAGTTCCATCCCGGGTGAATACTGCATTGCGACCGCCGCTCATATCCAACAATACTCCAAAGTCTGCTTTGTATCCTGCAACGTGCGGGTTATGACTCCAGTATTGCGAACCAATGCAAAACGAATTTTCCGTTTCGCCAACAGCCTTTACAATGCCTTGCAGCGAACCACTGTATCCATAATCTTCAGCGTCATTAAAAAATATGTCGACGCCGGTTTTAATAGGTTTCGATTTTATATCCCGTGCCATTTCTATTAAAGTGCCAACTCCGCTCGCACCATCACAGGCGGAGAGGATCGGTTTATCTCTGTCTACCTTATCCTGGTCTGCCCATGGGCGACTATCCCAATGAGAAGTAAGAAGAATTCTTGTTGCTGCTTTTGGATTGAAGGAGGCAATAATATTGGTGCATTTTAAATTCACGCCATCAAATCCCTTTATCTCAAATTTTTGAATGTAAACAGTATCTGCCAGTGTTTTCATTTTTTCAATCAGCCACTTTGCACATTCTTCATGCGTTTTCGAATTCATATTCCGCGGGCCAAAATCAACCTGGGCCTTTGTATAATCATACGCTGAGTCGCTATTAAATGCAGGTGGGTTGACTGAAACAGTTTTAGTGGGGCTTGTTACCTCACTGGCTTCTTTCGGTTTATTGCACTTATCGCAAGAGGATGCAGCGAATAGTAAAAGAACTACACAAAATGTTTTCACAGCAGATAAAGCAGATGGACGCAGATTAAAATTCATGACAGTGGGTTTAAAATTCTCAAAGAAATATGCGCTAAACATTACTAATCGGCTAATGTCCTCCGCTGGCGGAGGTGTTCCGTATAAATCGCGATGATCGCGATTTATACGGGGCGGAGGTGGATGGGATTAATGGAATTTAAGCGCCTATGTGAAATAGGGGCTCTTCCACCCTCTATTGGTCAATGCGATATCGCATTAACCAATTTTCTCCCGCCAGCGGGAGACATTTTTTCCATCTCCTTTATATTTTATCAATTAACTGACCAGCTAACGCCTTCCTTTCCGTCCTTCACTTGTATACCAAGCTTTAAAAGTTCATCGCGTATTTTGTCGGACGAAGCAAAATCCTTTTTGGCGCGAACATCTTTACGCAATTCAAGGATCAGGTTCATGAGGCCTTCGGTAACGTTATTATCTCCACCCTCTTCTTTATCAACGCCCAAAATATCTTTTATAAAAGCTGTAAATGTTGTTCTAAGCAATTCGAAGGTTTTCTCATCCAGTGTTGAAACAGAGATCAGGCCTTCTTTATATGAGTTGATTTTTTTACCCATCTCAAACAAAACAGCAATGGCCTCGGCAGTGTTAAAGTCATCATCCATTTTTTCGTAAACCTCTTTACATAACTGACTTACTTCATTTATTTCAGCGGCAATCTTTTTCGATTCATCGTTTACAAATACCATTTCCTGTAACACTTTGTAAGCATTCATCAAACGCGCAAAACCTTTTTCCGAACCCTGTAATGCCCCGTTAGAAAAATCAAGTGTAGACCGATAGTGCGATTGCAGCATGAAAAAACGCACCGCCATTGGAGCATAGGCTTTTTCAAGTAATGGGTGAGTACCCTCAAATAATTCGCGAGGCAAAAACGAATTGCCTTTTGATTTACTCATCTTGTCGCCGTTAACGGTTAGCATATTACCGTGCATCCAGTAACGCACCGGCTCAATACCGTCTGCACCAACACTCTGAGCGATCTCGCATTCGTGATGCGGAAATTTAAGGTCCATTCCCCCGCCGTGTATATCAAACTGCTGACCAAGATATTTCGCGCTCATAGCAGAACACTCCAAATGCCAGCCCGGTATTCCTTCGCCCCATGGCGATACCCAATGTTGTAAATGATTAGGAGCTACACTTTTCCAAATGGCAAAATCAGCTGCGTTCTTTTTTTCTTCCTGTCCATCCAGTTCGCGGGTTCCTTCCTGCTGGTCATCGACATTACGTCCGCTCAATTCTCCGTACTTGTATTTCTCCATGTACTTGCGCACATCAAAATAAATCGAGCCTTTAGATTCGTAAGCGTAACCATTTTTAAGAATGCGCTTTACCATTTCTATTTGCTCAACAATATGTCCGGTTGCTGTAGGTTCAATGCTTGGAGGCAGAATATTGAAAATTTGGCAAACCTCGTGAAAGCTGTTGGTGTATTTCTGTACCACTTCCATTGGTTCCAGTTGCTCCAATTTAGCCCTGTCTGAAATACGGTCAACACCCTCGCCGGAATCATCTGTTAAGTGACCAGCATCAGTAATATTACGAACGTAACGAACTTTGTAGCCTATATGAGTTAAATAACGGAACACAATATCAAAGGTGGTAAAGGTGCGTAAGTTGCCTAAGTGAACTTCATTATAAACGGTAGGTCCGCACGAATACATGCCGACAAATGGCGGCTTTAAGGGCACAAATAATTCCTTCCCGCGACTTAGACTATTATATATTTTCAACTGATGATCCATGCGATAAATATAAGACACAAATACAAATTGACTTTAGATTCAGCCACAGATTCACAGATTAAAGGCTTTTATACCAAAGCTTTATTCCGAACCACCTGGTATTGAAATGAATTTTTGCGAAAGTATTTGTATTCAATCTATGGCAGGTATTTGAGTGCCTTTCAATGGCGGAAGTGCCTAACCCCTGTAAATACCATTGCCTGTCCGTTTTTATTGGCAGCGTCTATCGAGTCCTGGTCTTTAATGCTGCCTCCCGGTTGAGAAATGGCAGATATGCCGGCCTCGTGCGATATGTTTACGCAATCGGGGAAAGGGAAAAATGCATCACTGGCCATTACGGCGCCCTTTAAGTCAAAGCCAAATTCCTTTGCTTTTTTGATGGCGCCCTGCAAAGCATCTACCCGCGAGGTTTGTCCGCAACCCATACCTATCAATTGGCCATTTTTTACCAGCGCAATACCGTTTGACTTAAGATGCTTTACAGCTACTACTGCAAAGGTAAGGTCGGCAATTTCCTGTTCGGCTGGTGTTTTTGTGGTAGCTACTTTAAATTCGTTTTTGCCTTCTGCTTTAGTATCAGCATCCTGCTCTAAAACGCCGTTCAACAAATTCTTAAATGTTTTTACAGTTTTAACCGGAGCTTTTTGCTGAATGATAATCCGGTTCTTCTTCGTTTTCAAAATTGCCAAAGCATCGTCATCATATCCGGGGGCAATCAATACTTCAAAGAAAAGCGAATTCATTTCAGTAGCTGCCGCCGCATCAATGGTTCTGTTGGCCGCAATAATGCCACCAAAGGCCGAAACCGTATCGCAGGCAAAGGCAGCTTTATAGGCATCTAAAATATTACTGCGCGATGCAAGGCCGCAGGAGTTGGTGTGTTTAATGATAGCCACCGTTGGCTCAGTAAATTCAGCGATCAAATTAATTGCAGCATCAACATCCACCAGGTTGTTATACGATAATTCCTTGCCATTTAAAATATCAAACAAAGCATTCAGGTCGCCATAAAACACACCGCGTTGATGAGGGTTTTCGCCGTAACGCAATACCTTGCCATTCAGCTCGCTCTTTTTGAAAACTTCAAAATTATAACTGCCATTAAAATATTCGAAAATGCGGGTGTCGTAATGCGATGAGGTCATAAAAGCACGAGCGGCGAAACGCTTGCGGTCTTCAATATCCGAAGTTCCGCTTTTCGACTGCAGTAAGTCCAGCAAGGCCTGGTAATCATCTTTAGAGGAAACGATAATGGTATCCTTAAAATTTTTGGCGGCGGCGCGGATCAGCGATATTCCGCCGATGTCTATTTTTTCGATGACCTCTTCTTCGCTTTTTCCTGCGGCAACGGTTTCTTCAAAAGGGTACAGGTCAACAATTACAAGATCTATTTCAGGAATCCCGTACTGCTTCATTTCCTTCTGATCGCTTTCATTGTCTCTTCTTCCTAAAATTCCTCCAAAAACCTTCGGATGCAATGTTTTTACCCGTCCACCCAAAATTGAAGGATAAGAAGTCAGTTCCTCAACGGCGGTCACTTTAACTCCCAAACCTTCAATAAAACTTTGAGTTCCGCCTGTAGAATATATTTTGATGCCCAGTTTATCCAGTTCCTTTACAATAAGGTCCAGTTTGTCCTTGTAATAAACTGAAATAAGCGCCGATTGGATTTTTTTGCCCATAAATTGAATTGAGCCGCAAAATTAAAATTTGCGAATTGTAAAAACCGACAATTATTCCAAAGTTTTCAACGAAATGAACGACGTAGCCCGCGATTTCCCGGGAATGACTTGTGCCGCAACCTTGATAGGTAAATTATCTATATCAACAGCTTCTCAATCGTTTTTGGATACCACTCATGCTCCAGGCTAAGCACTTTAGCCGATAAAGATTCCGGGTTATCGCTGGGTTTAATGGAAACAGTTTTTTGTAAAATAACTTCCCCTTCATCGTAGTGTTCATTCACGTAATGAACGGTAATGCCAGTTTCTTTTTCTTTCGCCGTAAGTACCGCCTCATGTACTTTTAGCCCATACATACCTTTGCCACCAAATTTGGGTAAAAGCGCTGGGTGGATGTTGACGATCTTTCCCGGATATTTTTGCAAGAGGAATTGAGGAATAAGCTGTAAAAATCCCGCCAGCACTATCATGTCAATATTAAGTGCATTTAATACGCGCCCGGTGACCTCAGCGTCGTTCAATGCCTCCTTGCTTACAATGGCCGAAATGATTTTGTTGCTGTGCGCTATTTTAATCACCCCGGCAGCAGGGTTATTGGTCACTATCAAAGCCACTTTAATGGAGGCGTGATCGCGAAAATATTCGATTATAGATTCGGCGTTTGTTCCTTTTCCACTGGCAAAAATGGCTATCTGTTTCATGCGTGGTAAAAATAAAAAGAGGCGCCTAATCCGCGTCTCTTTCAATTAACATCAAAGTGTTGGTTACCTCACCACTAATTTTCTTACCTGGATATTGTCATTATAACTTACCCGGATATGATATTCTGAAACTGCCATTAAATCTATTGGAATCGCAAAATCGCTTCTTCCCACCGGCAGTTCAAGTACATACTGGTGTATTACATAGTGACCAAGCAAATCTACAATGTCGATGGTTACCTTTCCCGCTTTTGGCAATATCAAGCCAAGCGACGACTGTTGGAAAGCCGGGTTAGGCGACGGACCAACTATCTGCAGGTTGCCGTCAAGCGATGTACAGGCCCTGTTATTGTCATAACGAATTTCGGTTTCGCCATCATTTACGTCACGGGCATCTACACATATGTAGGTGTTCGGGTCGCCGGAGGCAACTACAAAGTCCGCCTTCAGCGTGTCTATCATTATTTGTCCCGATTGAAGAATTCCTGTCCAGGTTGACTCAAAAATGGCCCCACTGCCAAGTACCGCATAGAACTTAGCTGAGGTAATTATCCGGGTACCCAGGTTGCTGCAGCGAACAATTGCCGAAACAAGTATGGAACCATCCGGTTGCGTTTCGCTTATTGTAGATACCGCATCTACCGAAAGGTCAAGGTCGGTAGGCACCACAACAAATGTTTTGGCCGATGAATCAGTGCACCCAAAAGTATTTTGCGCATAAAGAATGATCTCGTAGGTCGAATTTTGAGTATAGGTATGTATCGGTGCATCGTCTGTAGAGAACGTGCCATCGCCAAAATTCCAACTGTAAGTCGTAGCGCCAGAGCTATTGTTCGTAAAAGTTACGTCAATTGGAGCTGAGCCATATAAAGGGGTAAATGTAAATGCAGCCAAAGGTACCGGCTCAATTTCCACTGTTTTTGAAACCGAATCCTTACATCCGCTTTGTGTGGTAATGGCCAGGCTTACATGGTAAGACCCGGTATCTGCAAAAGTATGTTGAGGTGTTTGGTGATTATCAATACTTCCATCAATGGTCCATTTCCAATATGCAATAGGGTCGCTCGGGGCAACAATACTTGCATCCAGCGGTGTATATGCCTGGTCCTTACATCCCGTTGTTCCGGTAAAATTAGCAACCGGTTGTGGAACAATATTTACAAACTGCGTTTGATGATCAATACAGCCGATAGCGTTCTCTACGGTAAGCGTTACGTTATAATTACCCGGTGTTGCATAATGATGCGACTCGTTTTTCAAAAGCCCGATAATGCTATCGCCAAAATCCCATTGCCAGCCAATAATAGAGAAGGAATGCGTTAGGTCAGTAAATTCCGTGTTGTCACCGTAACAGGCACCGGTATAACTAAAGTTGGCAGCCAATGCCGGAAACACATCTACTTCCTGTGTTATTGAACTGGCACAGCCCTGGGTATTGGTTACTTTAAGCGTTACATAGTTTGCCCCCGAGTTAGGAAGACGGTATTGAAATTGTGGTTGAGTCGCCGAATTGGTTATCCCATCTATTATCCAGCTTCTTAATGAATCAGCAGTATTGGTTACATCGGTAAAAATGGTAAAGTTACCTGCGCAAATAGCATATGGAATGAGCGGATTGGACCCTACAAAAGTAAAGAGCGCTTCAGGAGCCCCATAAACAGGCGCTGTCATCGTTTTAGCCCCGGTACATCCGTCATTGGTGGTTATAAATAATGTAACAGGATATTGGCCGGGTGCAGTATAAAAGTGCTGTGCATTAACGCCTGCGCCCGTTGCGGTATCTCCAAAATTCCATGTCCACGAATTGATAACATCCCCTGCACCTGCCTGTGATTGATCCGCAAATTTTATAGTGTCGTTAGAACAGAAGTTGGTAATAGTAAAATCTGCCGTAGGTGCTGCGCCGTGTGTAGTGACATTGGTCGAATCATGCGCAACGCATCCATGAATATCTGTTGCGGTTACATAATACATGGCAGGGGCACTTATTATCGGCGTTGCAGAAGTAGAGCCTCCCGGCGACCATTGATAAGAAACTACCTGGTAGCCACCGGCGTTCAGCGATAGTCCGCTGCCGTTGCAAATGTTCGTGTCAAGCGGCAGTACCGAAATAACGTTGAACGAATCTATTTTTACAGTGGCAGTGTCCGAAACAAAAGTACAACCGCTGGTGTCGGTTAT
>JAQBNQ010000058.1 GCA_028288545.1 Bacteroidota bacterium | reverse complement strand
TAATATGCGCCGGAATAGCAGCCAAAACAGGATTGAGCAATTTTTCATCCAGCACAATTACCGCTGTTTCTTTTTCATCAAGTTCCGAAACCTTCAATTTGTTGGCCAAAATATCGGCGAGCACTTTCGTTTGTCCTATGTTTTTTGCAACGCCAATAATATTAATGTTGCTTTGTTTTGTTGATAACAGGTTATTTTGCCACCGGCCGCTGTCAACCTTTAGTTCCTGTTTATATTTTCTGAAAAAGCTACCCGCCTCCTGCACTTCATCGTCCACATAGTAACTGTCAGAATCCCATATCATTTCAAAAGGACCTTTTTGTTGAAGGGTCTTTACAATGGTCTCCTCACTTTTATTTAATCCACTGAAACCAACCAGGTAAAAGGAACTTCCTTCATACTGAAGATTCTCAACATTTTCCGCAATATCGCGGTACAACATTCCTGTGTATCCTTTCCCTCTTTCAATTAACCGTTCACGCAGGCCAAAATACAATTCACGGAATAAACTCCAGAATTTACGGTACTGTGTTGAGTATTCACTCGGCTCAGCTCCAGGTTCGTATACTTTCAGAGACTGCAATTTCTCAAGGTAATTAAAAAAAGATTTTGCCGGAACCAACTCCCGGTCCACTTCGCTAAAGTCGGCGAGCATTATTTGCCCGGTGGGAATAAACTCATCTAAAGCTTGCTCCCCTCCTTTCTCCTTATAAACAGCAAAGAGTTCCATTAACTGTTCAAGCGGTTCAATAAGCGACAATTTACTTTGATTGAATATCCAATCCTGCAAGGTGATGATCTCGGGTGACCAGATAGTTTGTACTGAACTATCAATAAGCGCCTGTCGTAAATAAATACAGGAACGATGATTAGGCATAAGCACCGTAATGGTGCTCATATTAACACCATGTTTTTCCAATAAATATTTGGCCACCTGCCATAAAAATTTCTCTTCACCGCCCGTTTGAACCGGGGGTGCAAAAAAATCAAATTCAGCCTGCTGCGTATCCGTTTTACGCTGATTGCGTTTCATATCAGTTCCTCAATTTCGTCAATGGACTTATCTTCCGTGTATATCACAAATCCTTTTACCTTTTCAAAACCAAACTTCTTTAATTCTTCCACATAATCCTTTATCTGCTTTACATCCGCTGGCCTTTTAGCCCCTGTTTTATAATCTATCACCGTTGCATTGTTTCCATCTACTACCACCCTATCCGGAATTTTAATCACTACTGCGTTCAGCAACGGCCGTTCATTTATCACTTTATATGGTGGACTGTAAAACGCACTTATCCGCTTTTCACTTAACAAATCCGTGATTTCCGTTTGCAATGTTTTTCGTTCAGCATCATCTATTAATCCTTCATGAAATATTTTATCTACCGCCTTATCAATGTCCGAAAAATATTTTACCTGTTTAAGCAGTCCGTGTAACAAAGTACCACGGTCCATTTTCTCAACTTTTTCCTCGTTCCATAATAATCTCGAATTTTTACGGATGGTTATTTGCTTTGCTCCCTTGCCCGGCTCAACCTTTTCTTTAGTATATATATTGCCTTGTTTACTATCAGTTTTCTTTTCTTTTTCGGTTTCCACGCTACCAAATTGATAAGGTCCAAATCCCTGCCACAATCCCTGGCTTTTTAAAAAGGTGATCAGCAAGGCGGTGACAGACGCATTTTTATCAGGTTCTTTCTTTTCTTTCGTGGAAAGTATATATAATAAATCTTCAGGTCGTGTAGTGGCAACATAAAACAGATTCAGCATATCAAGGAAAGAACTTGCTTCTTCCTCTTTAAACAAATGAGCGAATTCAGTATCCATTACATCTTTACTTTCGGGCAGAACACCTACTTTAAAATCCTTTAACCAGGGCTTATCAATTTCTACCCAAAAGTGCTTTTTGGAATGGCGCTGAGGCCAATCGGCATCCGCCAGTATAACCACCGGAAACTGTAGGCCCTTTGACCGGTGTATGGTCATTATCTTTACCGCATTCAAGGTATCGGGGTAAATAATGCTTTTTTTGTCCTTCACTTCTTCCCACCAGTCAAGAAACTCGCGAATGTTACTTCTGTTGCGTGAACTAAATACCATTGCTTCATCCAAAAAGAATTGCAGAAAAGGATCATCATCATCGAGTCCGAAAAACACAAGTAGCTCATGAATAAGACTGACCAATTGAAAACTCAGAAAATCGGCACTATGAAACTCCCTGCCCAAAAGTTCCGAAAGCTTTTGCTCAAAAAGGTTTTCACCGCTTTTAAAATCGAACTGCTCAAACCGAAATTCTCTTTTCAATAAAAGAAGATGAATAAAATAAGTCATCTCTGCGCGGGCAATATGATCTTCCTTGCGGTCAAAATAACGCAACGTTGCAAGTACTAATTTTGTTTTGGGTGAATTATTGATCAGCAAACTATCAGTGGAAATCACCTGGAATCCCTTATTGATGAGGTGCGAGGCAATCAGGCTGCCGTTTTTGCGGCTTCGCGTAAGTACCGCTATATCTTTAAGGTCGTAACCCTTTTGCAAAACGCTTTGCACAATTGATTCAACGCGCTGGCAACGATACTCGTCCAATACTACTTCTTCTCCATCCGGTAAAAATTCAATCCTTACAAATCCTTTTTCTAAATCCTTACCTTGCTTTTGGGCCTGTTTATGATAAATACTCTTGTCAACCAATTCAGGCAGAGCGGAAAGAGTATTGTACAATTCGTTATTAAAATCCATGATGGCTTTCCTGCTCCTGAAATTAAAATCCAGGTTTTTAGTTTCCGTTCCGTAATTGTTGATGGCAACCTCCCGCTCCTTTAACCGGCGGTTTGCTTCGCTGCCGTAAATTTTAGGCAGCATGGCAAACTGCTCTACCTTACCATTGCGAAAACGGTAGATAGCCTGCTTTCCGTCTCCAACTACCAGGCTATCCTCCCCCTTAAATTGCGAGTTTTCAATCAGCGGTAAAAGATTTTGCCATTGCAAAACAGAAGTATCCTGGTGCTCATCAATCAAAATACTATCGTACCAATCGCCAATGCGCTCATAAATTACCGGCGCGTCCTGCTCCTTAACAATGGCATGAACCTTATCCTGAAAATCACTGATATGGATAAGGTTGTTGGTCTTTTTATATTCTTCCAGCAATTTTTGAATATCTGCCAAAAGGATGAAGGAATAAAAATTGCGCAATAAAAGCTTAGCCAGCTTATAATCCTGTCCGTAATTTTGAAAATGAGCCGCCATGTTTTTGTAATGCAGATTAAGCGGACCTTTTAATCCATTAATTTTAAAAAGATCTGCTTGACTGGCCTTTCCTGAAGGCCATTTATCTTCGTTAATGGTTTTTTGCACGTACGAATTTCCTTCGCTATCTGCGGGAAATGTTTCGGATGCATATTTAGAGAAGTACCCGTAAATACCCTGCGCAGTATGAAAAAAACTCTGAGCGGTTAATCCTGTTCGCTGGATCAAACTGAATGCCTGTTTCCCTTCATCAAAAAGCTTTTGCTCAAATCCATTACTGAATTTGTACAGGTCCGTTCGTACCCTCTTTAACTCATTCAAATCAAAGCCACCAAGATTTTGCAGATGCGGATAAGCATCCTCATTAAAAAGTTCTTTACCTAATTTGATAAGACTGTGTTCCAGGTTCCAACTCTTACCTTCTTCAATGTTTGTTTCTGCAAAATCAACGATTGCGTTGGTAACAGGATCATCGCCATCAACAAGGCGATCCATCATCATCTCAATGGTTTCCGTCAACAACTTGTCGCTGTCCATTTCCACCTCAAAATTCATAGGTAGATGCAAGTCGTAAGTAAACGAACGCACAATGCGGTGTACAAAACTATCTATGGTACCAACCGAAATATCTGAATAGTTGTGAAGGATGTTTCGCAGTATTATACCCGCGCTTTTAATTACCGCAGTTTCAGCCAGGTTTGTTTCCTCGGCAAGTTCGCTCAACAGCTTTTTTATTCCCGGATCGTTGTCCTTGATTCGCTGAAGTGAAAGTATAATCCTCTCTTTCATTTCGTTGGCAGCCTTGTTAGTAAAGGTAATGGCCAGTATATGTTTGAATTTATCCGGGCTATGCAAAGCGATCCTCAAAAACTCCTTAACGAGCGTATATGTTTTACCGGAACCGGCTGAGGATTTATAAATTTTGAGCATGGCGCATAAATAGGCGGTACGAATTACAAAATACGAGGTAGAAATACAAATTATGTTATCAGCATAGCCGGATCATAACTTGGGTAATACCTGAAAAATATTTTTAGTATCTTCCCATAAATAATCCTAAAAATGCAGAGAAAGTTTTTCTTTCCACTTGTTTTATTGCTGCCGGTTTTGGCATGTTGTACTTTAAAAAACAAACCGGCCTCAAACATCAACTTCGAGATCACCGAGACATATCAGTCGGAAGAAATGTTACCCTTGCTGGCGGAAATTGACCTGCTATCTGATTCACTTACTGCCGCTGCTTATGTAAAAACTCAAAAAGCGCTGGTTGAGAGCACTTCAGATACTGTGCGAATTGATATTGATAAATACTTAAGAAGTTATCAGCGAAGTGCTTTGTTTCAACGATTGGAACCTAACCGAAGCCAATATCATAACGCACACGATCCTTTCAATAAATCCTCTATGTTGGGATTTAGTTCTAACAAAGATACAAGTGGTGTTAATGGGATATTGGCTCATTCAAGCCTTGTGGACAAATATGTGGTGTTTCAATGGGTACCTTACACTTATGAAGGAGATGAAAGTTACTCTGCCCTGGTAGCTTTAAAACCATCGTCGCATGTAATTACTTTGCAGGCAGAGAACATTAAGGACATAAAAGTAGAGCAAACAGGCAGCAGCAATTTTTGGAAACTGGTTGATAAAATAAGAGGCAAGGATGAATATGCTTTGTCGATGACCTTCGACAACGATTCCCTCGGCAAGATTAAAGCTTTGTTCCCTGAGGACACTTCGGTATTGATTCGTTACAGGCGAAAAGGAAAAGAGGTATTCTGTTCTTCAACTTCGCGGCGCCTCATTAAGGGTGCTGTCATTGGATATCAATTCCGCCGAAAGGACCTATAACTTTATTGCGCGTAGCATTTCCCTTTTGCCCGGTGGACCGGGAAGTTTTTCAATAGAAAAACCCGCTTCCTTTAAAGTTTTTTGAACCGCAACTTTAGAACAATAGGTAACAAGGATTCCACCAGGAACAAGAATATCATTCATTTTGCGCATTACATCCACCGTCCACATTTCGGGTTGAATTTGTGGGGCAAATGCATCAAAATAAATGAGTTGAAAGTTGTTGTTTGAAAGTTGTTGGACAGGAAGCGAAGCCTTGATTTTTTTAAAGTTGAAGTTAGGCGTAATTTGATGTTCCTCATTCCAGGTACTAAGATGTATGGAGTGAAAGGGTGGGCGATATTTTTCATTTTCAAGAATGGCAGTGTAGTTCAGTTCTTTCAGGACATCGGTGGAAACCGGATAGAGTTCAATTGTTTCGTAGTCAACCTTCCGGTTTTGCTTTGAGGCTTCTATCAGGGTAAGCAAAGCATTCAAGCCTGTACCAAAACCAACCTCAAAAATACGAAGTACTCCATCCGGGTTTTGAGATGAGAAAAAACGATAACCGCTTTCAATTGCAACGTGCATGGATTCTTGTATAGCACCATGTGTAGAATGATATATCTCGTTGAATTGCTCAGAGAACAGCGTGTGGCTACCGTCTTTGGTGGTAATTATCTGCACAAAATGAATTAGCTATTTATGAGAATACTGAAATGCAGGCCACACCTGCCTGCCGGACAGGCAGGGATTCACGGATAATGCACTGCAGCAAATAGTAATTTACAAAATAAATACCTGTATTCAATCTGTGAATCTGTGGCTATGTATTTCCCGGATCATCTATTTATAAAACGTCTCCCCTTTTGCAGCCATCTCTTTTAAAATTTTGGCCGGTTTAAATCTTGCCCCGTATTTTGCAGTAAGGTCGTCCATTAAAGCAATTACTTTGTGGGCACCTACATGATCTATATAACGGAAAGGGCCACCTGTAAATGGCGGAAATCCCAAACCGAAAATGGCGCCAACGTCACCATCGGTTGCACTTTCAAGGATTCCCTCCTCCATGCAATAAAGGGCCTCGTTCAGCATCATCATACCCATACGATGCTGGATAGTTTCCTGTGCAAACTCTTTACGTGATGGATTGCCAAAATATTTGTAAATATTTTCATCTATACCGCGCTTCTTACCTTTCTCATCGTATTTGTAGAATCCGCGCTTATTCTTTTTCCCACTATATCCGTCTTTATACATTTTTACAACACTGTCGTTAATACGGGCTCCCTCGCGTTGTTTTGCAAATTCAACCAGGTCGCTGGTCATAATGTGAGCACCAATATCAATACCCACCTCATCCTGCAAAGCAACAGGGCCTACAGGAAATCCCCATTTTTTCATCGCTCTATCAATTTGCGCAGCATCGCAACCCTCTTCAATCAACAGCATACATTCGTTAATGTAAGGTGCCAATATCCTGGTGGTATAAAAACCCGGACCGTCATTTACCACAATACAGGTTTTGCCCTGGCGTATCCCCAATTCAAAACAAGCGGCTGTAACCCAATCGGCGGTTTTTGGCGTTTTAATAATCTCAAGCAAAGGCATTTTAGGCACTGGTGAGAAGTAGTGCATTCCAATAATATTTTCAGGCCTTGTCGCCTTTTCGGCTATGTGCGAAATGGGCAACGCTGAAGTGTTGGAAGCAAAAACACAATCGGGCCTGGATGCGGCTTCGCAATCGGCAACAATTTTTTGCTTCAGCTTAATTTCTTCAAACACCGCTTCAACAATAATATCAACCTTGTCAAAACCTGAATAATCAAGTTTCGATTCTACCCGGTTAAGTATCTCCTCAGCTTCGGGCTGAGTCATAGTTTTGCGCTGCACCTTCTTAAAGAGATCTTTCCATATTCCCTGCTTGGCAGCAGCAATTGTTTCCTCCTTAACGTCTTTGAGCAATACATTAATGCCATCCATTACAGAAACCTGGGTTATACCGGCGCCCATAAATCCCGCCCCTATCATAGCAATGGTATTTGCTTCCTTTATTGGCACCTTACCTTCATAAGGGTTCTTTTTCTTCTCAGTCATGTTAAAGAAGATGTTTATCAACTGACGGCTTTCGTTAGTAAGAATTAATTCTTCAAACTTAGTTGCCTCAGCTTCCAAACCTTTGTCAATACCTTCTTCCATGCCTATTTCAACGCATTCGAGTATTTTAAGGGGAGCGGGATAGTTGCCTAAAGTTTTCTTTAACACCATCTCCTTAGCCTTGCGAAAAACAATACCCCGGGTAATAGAATTAGACTCAAGCAATTTCTCTAAAAATGTGCGGCTGTCCTTTCTTTGAATAGGTGCTTTTGTAAGTTGCACAGCCAGTTCGATGGCAGCATTCAAAAGGGCTTCTTTTGTTGTTACCTTATCTACCAGATTCATTTTTTTTGCTTTGCCGGCGTAAATTTTCTTTCCGGTAAGCATTATATCCAGCGCCCGCTGAATACCAATCAAACGCGGCAAACGCTGGGTGCCACCACCACCGGGTAACAGGCCAAGCATTACCTCGGGCAAGGCAAAATGGGTTGAACGATCATCGCTGGCTACACGGGCATGACAAGCCAAAGCAATTTCAGTTCCTGCTCCAAGACAGGCGCCGTGCACAGCAGCTACGACCGGCTTTTTAGAACGCTCCAGTTTGAAAAGCGACTGATGGCCGTTTCGGGTAAAATCAATAAAGTCGCCCTTCTTTTTTACGTTCTGAAACATTTCTATATCGGCGCCAGCTATAAAATCTTTCTTTTTCGAAATAAGCACCGCAGCCTTCACCTCGCCGTCATTTTCTAATTGCTGGAAGATTTTATCGATATCAGCCACAAAATCCAAAGAGACCTTATTGATCTTTTCATTAGGCTGGTCTAACCAGATAATAGCTACGCCGTTACGCTTTTCGATAGTTGCAATTTCTGCCATCGGGATAATTTTTGTGTGAATATAAACACCTCCGCTGATACCTTGGAAGATTTATAAGATGGTCATTTCACAAAAACAAAATCGGGATTAAGCTTATACAGCTTAATCCCGTTTTTTGAGATTTTATTGCGTATCGCTTACTGTCTAACCCAAAAAGTAAGGTCCCCAACAGTTAAACTGCTACCACCACTTACGCTGGCATTTGCCTGCAATGTGATGTATCCGGCCGCCGGAAGGTTGGCCAGAAACGTTGAGGACAAGCCATTAATCTGCGTATCGCCTGTAGATAATAAACTGCCGGTAATATCGGTATCGGTACCAGCACCCGTATTATGGTAAACTACTTTAAAGTTGAATTGGTTGTTGTTACCACTGCTTATGTAACCATGGTACCCAATTTGATAATATCCGCCTGCCTTAATAGAAATCCTGGAATTGTTAGTTGTAGTACTGTGGTCTAAAACCGTTCTATCGCTGGCTACATCATCTGTAGCGAAAGCAAGCGCAGTATAAGTAGTGCTTGTAATAACCGGATTTGATGTAGGCCTAACCTGTATCATAGGGGCAGACTTCCAGGCAACTGTGCCTGAGCCATCGGTAGTTAATTGCTGTCCAACAGTTCCGTCAGTTGCGGGAAGAGTGTAATCACCTACCGTCATTGTTCCGCCTATCGAACCTGCGCCCGTAACTGCCAAAGCACCACCTACGGTTGCACTTCCGCTAATTACTCCTGTACCGCTAACGATAAGGTTTCCGCTATAGTGGCCATTGCCTGTAACATCAAGGTCATAAGCAGGACTGTTAGTTCCGATACCTACGTTGCCTGATGAGCCCTGGATAAATATTGCGTAAGTCGTTGAGTTGTTAGTAAGAACGAAGTCGTTTCCATAGCTATTCATATAAGCTCTTCCGCTAAAAATACCCCCCACGCTTGTGTTTGCATATCCAAAAGTTGAAGCCAGTGAGCCACCGCTGCTGATAAAGTCCATACTACTGAAACCAGCGGCATTGGTATTTTGTATAGTAATGATGTTTTTACCATTGCTGTTGTAAACAACATTTAAGCCTGTTGTTGGTGTTACTGTTCCAATACCTACATTACCTAAACTATCGATCATCATACGTTGCGCGTTATTAGTGCGCATGTAAAGCGATGCATTACTGGTTGTACCGAGAAAACTGGTATAAGTGGTTGCGTTACCGGTAAGTGACCAACCACCAGTACCGGCAGCACCTGTTGCTCCTGTTGCTCCAGTGGCTCCGGGAACCCCCGCAGATCCGGTCGCACCTGTTGATCCAGCAGCACCGGTCGCACCTGTTGATCCGGTTGCACCATTCAAATCATTTTTCAGCGTCCATACGGTAGAACTAGTCTTAAGGTAGTAAGTGTTGGTTGCAGTATTGAGATATAGGTCATTAACACTGCCTTGTCCACCTGTTGGAGCTACTGTTCCTGTAAGCCAGGTTGCGCCATTGGTTCCTGTTGCACCAGTGGCGCCTGTTGCACCAGCCGCGCCGGCTGAACCAGCTGCGCCGGTGGCCCCTGTTGCTCCGGTCGTTCCCGCTCCGGTTGGACCCGTTGCACCTGTGGGACCGGTTGCTCCGGTTGCACCATCTAAATCACTTTTTTGAGTCCATACTGCAGCACCAGTCTTAACATAGTAAATATCGGTTGCAGTATTAAGGTATAAGTCGTTTATGCTGCCCTGTCCTCCGGTGGGAGCAACGATGCCTGTAAGCCATGTTGCACCGTTAGTGCCATTTGTTCCATTAGTACCATTGGTTCCAACTGCTCCGGTTGCACCTACCGCACCAGCTGCTCCAGTTGCACCATTCGTTCCATTTGTTCCGGCTACCCCAGTTGCACCAGTTGCGCCGTTTGTTCCGTTGGAGCCGTTTGTTCCGGCAGCACCGGTTGCGCCAGTAGCCCCCGTAGCTCCTGTAGCTCCTGTAGCACCATCTAAATCATTCTTTATAGTCCATGTAGCTGCACCGGTTTTAATGTAGTATAC
>JAQBNQ010000562.1 GCA_028288545.1 Bacteroidota bacterium | reverse complement strand
CCCACCGCACTCGCCTCCTTAATTCCTGTTACTGAATTGCCAATGTTTATGTCGTCAATGTAAAAGTTGTTGCCATTAACTGCGCTGAACACCTGGAATTTGTAACGAACATTACTCGGCCTTGCATTACGGGTATCCAGGTTAATAACCACGTGTTTCCAATAAGACGGCGATTGCGTAGGCACAAAATATGGCTGAACATAACCCGCGTTTACCGCCGTGGTTCCGCCTGTCATGTAAATCGGGTTCCAGGTAACGCCACAATTAGTAGTTGAATAAACCACCAGCGAATCCTGAAGATCTGTAAAATACTGGTTAAAACTTGCCAGCGAATAATAAAACGATAACTGCATTTGGTCGTTGGATAAAGCCGTTAGATCAATACCCGGAGACACGATCTCATCAATGTCGTGGTCGGCAATCGAATTATAATTATTCAACTCAGCACTTCCATTACCTGTGTGCGAACCAATATTCACCTGCTTAAACTGTGTTACATTTTCATCGTAATTTATTTCAGCCCAATCGGTGCTAAAAACATTCGGGTCTTCAAATCCTTCAAAAAACGGGGCTTGGTACGAAGGCTGATCCGATCCCACATAAACTAAAGCATTATCTGTTTTTGTGCTGCTGCCCATACTGTTTGACACAGTCAGACTTACGGACTGGTAACCGGTAGTAGTAAACTGAACCGTTGGATTCGGATCGGTTGAACTGGAAGGATTACCGTTAGGGAACGACCAGTAAAACTGATCAACTGTTCCGTTGTTCGATGCATTAATGAAAGTAACATTGGTACCAATACAGGCATATCTTTTAACCACACCAAAATCTGCCTTTGGGGCACAGGCACTTGGCGTATTATCTACCGTTCCGGTGGCAATAAGATTGGCGTCACTGTATAAATTATTTCTGCCCGAAACATCCGAAGCTAATGCCGCCAACATCCTTGCCTTTTGGCCTTCAGTAAACATTACCGAGCAATACGAATAGTCCATATAATTCTGAACATTTTCTATGATAGGAGGATTGCAGTAGGAAAGTGTAAGGTCGCAAAAGGTACTGCCTCTTGTAATCGGGGTATCGTCTACATCATCATCTCCACAAGCTACACCGGGGCTATTGTTATCTCCCCATGGATGCTTCAAATTCAGGTAGTGCCCGATCTCATGCGTTAATGCCCGTGAAGTCAGCGAATCGCTGCTGCCAATACTGCCTATATAACCGCTCAATATGATTACCCCATCCATATTAGGAGCATTTAAGAGCGTCGATACCGAGCCGGGATAATAGGCATAACCCGCCACCCCGTTCATCATTTTCGATACCACCCAAACGTTCAGGTATTTTTCGCGTGGCCAGCCATTTAGCTTAGAGTAATCGTTACCCTCAAAGGTTTGGTCAGAATATATCCTGTCAATCCCATTTGTACAATTACCGTTAGGGTCAATGGTAGCCAATCTGAAATGAACACCAACACTGGCCACTATGTTAACGAAGCTGGGCACCACTGCCGATGTATCTGCATTCTGTTTATTGTAATCCCGGTTCAATATGTTTACCTCATTGATAATTTGCGCGTCTGAAATATTTTCCGGCCCTCCCTGGTGAATAATATGAAACACAATGGGTATTACAATATTGCCCATCCCATCGCGACTACTGCCATAGTGGGCAATAAAATTCTTTGTAAAGCTTTCTAACTCAGCTTCTTTTTGTAAAACTTCCGGGTGCTCTTTAATTAATTTTTGCCTTGCAGCGGGTAATCCGCAAAGTTCTGTAACCTGTGCGGACGCAGGTAAAGGAATCAACCAAACCAAAATAGCGAAGTAGAAAATTAGTGTTTTCATAACTATTTGCTTTATTTAAAAAATGAATGAATATTTCTTAAAGCTAGCGCCAAAACAACGGCAATCAAAGGGTTCGATGCAAATTTTACACAAATATGACTCTGTCATTTTTTAACCAAACCATATACATGTACACATTGAAACGCCAGGTTATGTTGCTGAGAATTAGAACAAAAAACTTTTCCTAATGTTCTTGTGTCATGTCAAAAAAGCTACCCTTAACTTTTTTTTGGTTTAGAAGAGATCTCAGGCTGGATGACAATGCCGGTTTATACCATGCTTTAAAGGCAGCCGGGCCCGTACAAGCCCTCTTTATTTTCGATAGTAACATATTAAATAAGCTGGAGGATAAAACCGACCGCCGGGTGCAATTCATACACCAGGAACTGGAAAGACTGAACGAGGAACTGAAAAAATATGACAGTTCGCTGCTGGTAAAAATTGGCGAACCACTTCAGGTATGGAAGGAATTGTTAGAAAAATGCGAAGTCAAAAGCGTTTACACCAACCACGATTACGAACCCTATGCAATAACCCGCGATAAGCAGGTTGAGGAACTGTTAAAAGAGCACAGTGCTTCATTTTTCACCTACAAAGACCAGGTTGTTTTCGAGAAGCATGAGGTAATAAAGGATGATGGAAAACCCTACACCGTTTTTACTCCTTACAGTAAAAAATGGCTTGCAAAATTGAGTGCCTTTAGCTATAAACCTTACCCAACACTTAAATATGCCGCCGCCTTTCATCAAACGGCACCTTTGGCAATTCCCACATTACAAGCAATAGATTTCACAAAAACTGCCTTTCAATTTCCCCCAGGTATTATTAAGGCTGAAATGATAAAAAACTATTCCGCAAACCGCGATTACCCTGCTATTAACGGCACATCTAAATTAAGTATCCACCTGCGCTTTGGCACTTTAAGTATCCGGCAATTACTGGCTTATGCCAAACAAAAAAATCAGACCTATGTTAACGAGTTGATATGGCGCGACTTTTATCAAATGATACTATTCCATTTTCCGCAGGTAGTTACAAAGGCCTTTAAACCTGCTTACGATAATATCACCTGGATTAACAACGAGGAAAATTTTAAGGCCTGGTGCGAAGGTAAAACAGGTTACCCATTAGTAGATGCCGGAATGCGCGAATTAAATACAACCGGCTTTATGCATAACAGGGTTAGGATGGTGGTGGCAAGTTTCCTTACCAAACATTTACTAACCGATTGGCGTTGGGGCGAAGCATATTTTGCAGAGAAACTGTTAGATTTTGAACTGGCCTCTAACAATGGTGGTTGGCAATGGGCCAGTGGCAGTGGTACCGATGCCGCTCCTTATTTCCGGGTGTTCAATCCGCAACTACAGTTAGAAAGATTTGATCCGAAACTGGAATACGTAAAACGTTGGATACCCGAATACGGCAATGATAAATATCCGGCACCAATTGTTGTTCATGCCATGGCCCGGGATAGAATGTTGGTGGCCTATAAAACATCTTTAAATCAGGATTAATACCCATAAAAATTTATTACAGATGTATATACTATTTAATAGAATAAATAAATTATTTTCGCGCCTGTCAGCATTACACAATGGGTTGCCGTTAAAACTCTAAAAGAGTTTACCCGGCAGCCCGTTTTTTGTGTTCTACCAAACAATTAATCCTTTTTTATTTCTGCAGGTTTAACAGGCTCATCTAAAATGGTGCCTTTAATGGTAAGGGGTACATTGTTGTTTTTTGCGTTGGAGTGAACGTAAACTGTTTTTGTAAAAGCTCCTATTCGCGTAGAGTCAAAGTGTACTTCAACAAAATTCTTTGCCCCCGGGTTTATAGCCTGGTCCGGAAAATGCGGTGTGGTGCAACCACAGGTTCGCTGAACTTCCGAAATGACCAGTGGCGCCTTCCCGGTGTTTTGAAATTCAAACTTAACAGTCGTTGGGCCGTTCTTTTTTAAAGTGCCAAAGTCGTGGCTGGTTTTAGCAAAAGTGATCTCGGCGGAATCACTTTGGGCCGAAGCAGTAAAGAAAAACGCCAGCAATACAAACGGTGCGAATAACTTTTTCATAATAAAATGGTTTAGGTGAATAATAAAACGAAGCTACGCTGCACCCACTGTTAACTGACGTGAACAAATCACAATTACATATATTGTTATGAAAATGCTTGTTAAAGAATAGTTGCCTGTTGTCCGTTGACTGTTGCCAGTGAAAACAAAACGCAGCCGTGGACTGCATTTGTATTCCTAACAACGGACAACAGGCAACGGACAACTATTTTAATTAATTTTACACCCAATGAAAGAGTACCACGAACTGCTAAAGCATATTATTGATAAAGGCGAATGGAAGAACGACCGTACAGGCGTAGGAACAACAGGTGTGTTTGGCTACCAGATGCGTTTTAACCTGCAGTATGGCTTTCCTTTACTAACTACAAAAAAGGTTTTTACCAAGGCTATTATCCACGAATTGCTGTGGTTTTTAACGGGCGATTCAAATATTCAATACCTGTGTAAAAACGGGGTGCGCATATGGGACGACTGGCCGTACGAGAAATATAAAAAGAGCGCGGATTTTGACGGAGTGGACATAAAAGCCTTTGCCCAAAAAATTGCGGCAGACGATGCCTTTGCGAAAAAGTGGGGCAACCTTGGCCCCGTGTATGGATACCAGTGGCGCTCATGGCCGGCTCCCGATGGAAAGCATATCGACCAAATAAGCAATCTTATAAATCAAATTAAAAAGAACCCCTATTCGCGCCGCTTAATTATCAGCGCATGGAATGTGCCTTACATTGATGAAATGGCCCTGCCGCCTTGTCATACTATGTTCCAGTTTTACGTAAGCCCACCAGCGGCTGGTGAAACAAAAGGGAAACTAAGCTGCCAGCTATATCAACGCAGTGCCGATGTGTTTTTAGGTGTTCCCTTCAACATTGCATCCTATGCCCTTTTAACTATGATGATTGCACAAGTGTGTGACTTAGAGTTAGGAGATTTTATACACACGTTTGGAGATGTTCATCTCTACTCCAACCATGTTGACCAGGCTAAACTTCAGCTTTCAAGAGATATAAGGCCCCTGCCCAAAATGCATTTAAACCCCGAGGTAAAAGACATTTTTGATTTTAAGTACGGGGACTTTACGCTAAGCGACTACAACCCTCATCCGGCTATTGCTGCTGAGGTGGCAGTGTAAATCCTTGAATAATACTGTTTCACTGCAAACAACAATGCAAGGAGGAAAGTAGTCGCTTTAATAAACCTGACTCTTGCCGGGCATTGCGATAACACTGCAATAATTGCCACTGATGAATTTAAGTGATGCCTAAGTCCGATCAATCTGCCAACTACAACCTCCGCAAGAAATTAACAGCCAAAAATTAACTTTGTAAAAAAAACAGCCAGTGAAAAAAGTAACTCTGATAATTATCGCTTTAGCCACATCATTTTGTTTTGGTTTCGCTTTCAAATCTATCATCACAGGCAATGCTCTGGGCGACACGAAAACCAAAAGGGTAACAAGCATTGGCGGCATCTTCTTTAAATGTAAGGACCCCAAAAAAGTAAGGGAGTGGTACAAGACGCACCTGGGTATTAACACCAATCAATACGGGGCGGTGTTCGAATGGCGACAAGCCACCGACTCCACTAAAAAAGGTTTTTCCCAATGGAGCGCCTTTGGTGAAAAGACAAAATACTTCGAACCCTCAACAAAGGAGTTTATGATAAACTACCGGGTTGAAAATTTAGTAGGTCTTGTTGAAGAACTAAAAAAAGAGGGAGTTACAATTACTGATACTGTAGAAACCTATAATTACGGAAAGTTTGTTCACCTCATGGATATTGAAGACAACAAAATAGAATTGTGGGAACCTAACGACATTGAATATGATAAATTAGGGAAACAAATGGGTAGCCAAACAACGAAATAACAAACGCCTCTTTAATATTAAGGAAGCTACTGCCGCATTGGTTGAATAAATTTCTGTTCGCAGACAAGTGAAATTATTGCATCATTTTGGTGCAAGATCACCATACCAGTAGAAGGCTGTAACCCCACCATCCATCAAAAAGTCGCTGCCGGTAATGAATGCGCCATCAGCGCCCATCAATAAGGCGCTAAGTGCTGCTACCTCATCCGGGGTTCCTGCGCGACCCGCGGGCGACAACTCAATCATTCGGCGGTATCCATCGCCACGTGGTCCGGCCAGTTCATCTTTCGCGAGCGGCGTAATGATGATACCCGGGCTGATGGTGTTGACCCGGGCTCCGCGTTTTCCCCACCTCACCGCTTGGGCCATCACCCTCAACGAGTTTCCTCGTTTGGATATTTGATAGGCGTGAAGAGAGTCTGTGATTTTGTCGGG
>JAQBNQ010000537.1 GCA_028288545.1 Bacteroidota bacterium | reverse complement strand
CATGCCAATGGGTTTGGACGTGGATGTTAAAGGGAAAGGAGATGTTTTTGTTGGAGGTTATTTCAGTGATACTTTAAATTTTACAGGATGCGGAATAACTGCCAACGGACAAGCCGGATTTATTATTCAGTTCGACTCCCGCGGAGCCTGTAAGTGTATTCACAAAGTAGAAAAGGCGTTACCGTTTGCGTTACGCCTGAATGGCACAGATGTAGTTACCGCCGGTCTTTTTTCGGATACCGCCGTTTTTGATTTGCAAAACCTGATTACACGCAATTACACAGACATTTATGTGGCCAGTTCGAAAGAGTGCTATGTATCTACCGAAATTTCAACGGATATGAGCGCAGAAGTTGCTGGTATTGGCCCTAATCCAAATTCGGGCCTGTTTAAAATCTTTGCAGAAAGTAAAAATTATACCCAAATAGATATTTATAATTTAATGGGTCAACTGGTAAGGCATTATAATTTTGTACCCTTGAACAGTGAAATAGATATTTCATTATTGCCATCAGGCGTTTACCTGTTGAGCCTGAAGTCTTCATCTTTGACCCAGGCAATCCGGGTAATAAAAAACCAGTAAGCTATTGCCTGCCATTGTCATGGAATTGTCATAAAATACCCGTTTCATTCATAATATATATTAAAGATGTAAATTAGCTCATACAATTCCTGCCTATGAGAAAAATACTTCTACTCCTGTCCCTACTTTATTTTCAATCCGGCTTTTCGCAGCAATTGCGGAGGCACTCCTTGTAGTCAATTGATTGTGGAGATTGACATACCTGACGCGACGGGAACAGGGCGCAGTTTTCGAAAATATACTGCGCCTATTTCAAACCCTTCAAGTAGTGATCCTCTCTTTTGTTTTCCTACCGAAAGATTTATGGATCAATACTTAAAATCTTTTGTGTTGCAGGTAAAGGCCGTTGGATCATTTACTGAATCTGTTGCTTTTTCAGGCTTTGCTGTTAATTCCGTCGATAGTCTGGGCACTTTTTTGCCTGAGCCAATATACCTGGGCGATTCTATGGTTGCCCAATTCAGTAACCAACTAGATATCACCTCGCCGCCGTACACTAATTTTGGTGGGCCCGGTGGAACCTTATTGGCCTTATACTCAGATACTACTTACCCCAGCCCAGCAACCTATTCTCACCTAAGGATATTTCCAACTAATCCTCAGGATACAGTACCTGAAGTAATAGACGTTACTATGAGTCCTAATTTCGATTTAATGTTTCAGCCATATACTGATTTTGTTGCTGCAAAAGTTTACAATCATCCTGATACCACTCATACTATTAATTTAATGCTTACCGGAGCTACCTACTGTATCTCACCATTTATAGAGGTGATGATAAATCCCGGCACTAAGTTTATTTATCGCTCGGGACATTTGGATTTTGGAGGTCCTGGCAGTTGTATGCAATTTATGCCGGGCACTAAATTAATAGTGGATACAAATGCGACCCTTAACTATGCTGAGGCTACCCGCGGTGTATTGTTACTTCGGGAAAATTCCAGTATTGAGCTTAGGCCAAATTCTTCATTAAACCTGTATGGTTCTATGGTACTGGGTGAGTATGATCGTTGGGTTTCCGGACAGGTTTATATGACCTTGCCTCCTTTTACCACACTTCGTTTTGAGCCTGGGTCCCATATAATCAATTACAGCGTTGATCAGAAAATGCGCTTAAACGTTTATATGAAAGGCGGAATATTGGATGATAGCGGCTTGTCTGATGATGAAAAACTTAACATCAATCGCATTTATGACAACCAGGATCTGTTGGAAGATTTTGTAAGTATTTATCCTAATCCTTCCAGCGGTTCAACCGGTTTTAAAATTACTGCGGCAAGTGATGAAAAAGGTGAAATTCAAATTTTTAATTTGCAGGGCCAGGTGGTTTTCAATAACTCGCTTCAATTGCAAAAGGGCATTAATATCGTTTCTATCGCTTATGGTAATTTACCAACCGGCGAGTATATCATGCGGTTAAAAGGCGCCGGTTTATTCAATGGCAAAATGATCGTCATTAACTAATTACCGTCACCGTAGAAAACTTCAGTAATAGCGGGAAATTATTTCCCCGGCTCAATTTTTTAGTTGAATAAAATCCGCTTGTTAAGGTGTTTTCTTAAACTGTGCCGATCCGGTACTTAAATCAGTGATTGGTCAGCCCCAGGAATTGGAGGTTCAACAAGTTATATACTAATTAATGGCGTTTGGCGCATTTGTTGTTTGTGTAAAGCAATTGCTGAACACTAAAAACAAGCGCTATGAAAAAATTTACTTTATTCGGCGCGGGCCTTCTTTGTATTGCCAGCGCATATTCAGCTACTTATACTGCCATACAAACCGGTCGATGGAACGATCCATTTACCTGGGGTGTATCCACCGCACCTACTCAAACCCTTATAACTGATTCAGTAGTTATACCACACGGTATCATTGTAAATATCGACACCAATGTGCGCATTGATGGAACTACAGCTGCTTTAATCGTTAACGGAAGTCTTACTTCGCTTGCATATGCCGATACTCTTTTGCTTGGCCTTGGTGATCTTGGCGGAAGCGGATACATTACCATGGATGACGGAACAGTTATTTTGGGGTCCGATGCTTCATTGTCTTTTGCCGGTAACCTGGAGGTGAATACCTTAATGAACTATTCAAGCGTTGCCCAATTGTCGGCATCAGTCATAGCTATTCAATCTCTTTACGCTCAAAGTGGTACTTTAACCTTCGCCGCTGGTGGGCACCTTATATTGGGCAATAACGCTACTGTATTTGTTTCGGGTGGTAACCTTGTTTTAAACGGTGGTACTGCAAATCTTTCCAGTTCATACAATGTTGTGTATAATGCGGGTTCTACTTCCACAGGGTTTGAAATAAACGGCGCTGGTTTAAATAATCTTACGGTCAATATACCTTCAGGTAACCTTACATTAAGTGGCAGTTTATCTGTTGGAGGTGTTCTGTTTTTGACAAATGGTAATTTAATATTGAACGGTTATAATCTTTCAGTTGCCGGCAATATTGCTGCTGGCGGGTTGGGCATGGTAGATGCTTCACCTACTTCTGATATAACGATCTCAACAACCGGTTCACCTGTCAGTAGTCTTGGTTTTACCTCAACCGGAAACACCATCAATGATTTTAACGTAAATGTTACAGGCTTCAACGGTATTTTAAATATGGGTTCAGATGTAACCGTAACCGGCACCTTAACCCTTGTTAATGGTAGCATCAATCTTGGCAACCACATCATTTCAATTGCGCAGGGGGGCTATATTAATGGCGGCGGTCCTTCATCTTATATCATTACCGGCGACACCGGAAAACTTGCAATGGCGGTAACAGCCGGGGCTTCTTATTACACTAAATTTCCGATTGGTACCATCAATCATTATGCCGGGGCCTCTGTTCAATTAAATCCCGGTTCTTCAAGCGGTATGTTTATGGTAAATGTAAAAGACAGCGTTCGTGCGGATGGTATGAGCGGCCAGGTGATCTCCACCACTCAACC
>JAQBNQ010000494.1 GCA_028288545.1 Bacteroidota bacterium | reverse complement strand
TCGTATCCTGCCAATACACCTGTCTTCATGGCTTCTTTAAAGCCTTTCTCTACAGATGGTACAAACTCGCGCGGAATTGAACCTCCGAAAATATCATTGATAAACTGTAAGCCAACCACACCTTCATCAGCAGGGCCAATTTCTAATTTTATATCGGCAAATTTACCACGACCACCCGTTTGCTTTTTGTAAAGTTCGCGGTGTTCGATCGTTTTTGTCAATCTCTCTTTATAGTTAACCTGAGGCGCACCCTGATTACATTCTACTTTAAATTCACGACGTAAACGGTCAACCAGGATCTCAAGGTGAAGCTCACCCATACCTGATATGATAGTCTGTCCTGTTTGCTCGTTATATGATACACGGAACGTAGGATCTTCTTCAGCCAACTTGCCTAAGCTCATACCCAGCTTATCCAGATCTTTCTGTGCCTTAGGTTCAATAGCCAATGATATAACCGGCTCAGGGAACTTCATGCTTTCCAATACTACCGGGTGTTTTTCTTCGCAAAGGGTATCACCGGTACGGATATTTTTAAATCCAACCGCAGCTGCAATATCACCAGCCTCAACTCTTTCAACACTGTTTTGCTTATTAGCGTGCATTTGAAACAATCTCGATATACGCTCTTTGTTTCCTGTACGTGTGTTCAGGATATAAGAACCCGCATCAAGCGAACCCTGGTATACTCTAAAATATGCCAAACGACCTACGAAAGGATCGGTAGCAATTTTAAATGCTAAAGCGCAAAAAGGCGCATCCGTATCAGGGTGAATAACAACTTCCTCTTCAGTGTCAGGATTGATGCCTTTAATGTTCGGCTTATCCTGTGGTGAAGGAAGGATAGAGCAAACTGCATCCAATACGGCCTGTACTCCTTTATTCTTAAATGACGAACCGCAGTACATTGGTACTACTTTCTGTGCAATAACCGCCTTACGAACAGCTGCGCGAATCTCATCCGGTGTAATTGAATTAGGGTCAGCAAAATACTTCTCCATCAATTTGTCGTCAAATTCAGCAACCTGCTCCAACATTTTTTCGCGGTATTCTTTTACCTCGTCAATAAGTTCTGCGGGTATATCAATAACCTTGTAGGTCATTCCTTTATCTTCTTCGTTCCAAAGAACTGCTTCGTTGGTAACCAGGTCCACAACCCCTTTAAAATTCTCTTCATTACCAAGTGGAATTTGCATTACCATAGGTATAGAACCAAGCATAGTGTTAACCTGCTTAACAACGTTAAAGAAGTCGGCACCCTGGCGATCCATTTTGTTTACAAAACCTAAACGGGCAACACCATAGTTATCAGCCAAACGCCAGTTAGTTTCAGATTGTGGTTCAACACCATCCACCGCACTAAACAAGAAAACCAAACCATCCAACACACGTAATGAACGATTCACCTCAACGGTAAAATCCACGTGTCCCGGAGTATCAATAATGTTAATGTCGTACTTCTTATCCTGCCATGTCCAGTGGCAACGGGTAGCAGCCGAAGTAATGGTAATACCACGCTCCTGCTCTTGTTCCATCCAATCCATAGTAGCTGCGCCTTCGTGTACTTCACCAATTTTATAGTTAACACCGGTGTAATACAGAATACGCTCTGTAGTTGTAGTTTTACCTGCATCAATGTGAGCCGCTATACCAATATTTCTCGTAAAACTTAGATCCTTTCCCATATCTTTCCCCTCTCCTTAAAAGAGAGAACCATTTATCTGTTATAAAATATTTTTTGTCCTAATTAAAATCTCCCCGGCGGGGAGATTTATTTATTTAGAATTTAAAGTGAGCGAAAGCCTTGTTTGCCTCGGCCATCTTATGTGTGTCTTCCTTTTTCTTAAAAGCACCGCCTTCACCTTTGCTGGCAGCTACGATTTCCGAAGCCAGCTTATCTGCCATGCTTCTGCCGTTCCTGTCGCGGCTGTATTGGATCAGCCACTTCATAGCTACTGATACTTTTCTTTCGCCACGAACTTCAGTAGGTATCTGAAAGTTAGCTCCGCCAATTCTTCTTGTCTTTACTTCTACCGAAGGTCCAACATTCTGAATTGCCTTTTTCCAGATATCCAGTCCGCTTTCCTTGGTTCTTTCTCCTACCAGGTCAAGGGCACCGTAGAAAACACCATAGGCAACCGACTTCTTTCCTTCATACATCAACCTGTTCACAAACTGTGTGATCATTACATCATTAAACTTTGGATCTGGCTGAACGTACCTTTTCGGGGCTTTTTTCTTTCTCATCTTATCTTAATTTGACTGATTCTATATTTTATACTTAAAACTATTTCTTTTTACCTGCTGGTTTAGCGGCAGCGGCTGCAGCAGCACCTGCCTTAGGACGCTTGGTACCGTACTTGCTACGGCTCTTTTTACGGTTTTCAACGCCCGCAGTATCTAAGGAACCACGAACGATGTGGTAACGAACACCCGGAAGATCCTTTACCCTGCCTCCACGGATAAGCACGATACTGTGCTCCTGAAGGTTGTGGCCTTCACCCGGAATATAGGCGATGATCTCAACAGCATTTGTTAAACGCACCTTGGCTACCTTACGCAAAGCCGAGTTAGGCTTTTTAGGAGTAGTAGTGTATACACGGGTACAAACACCCCTCTTTTGAGGGCATGAATCCAGTGCACGGCTCTTTGATTTGGCGCGTATAATTGTACGGGCTTTTCTTACTAACTGTTGAATTGTAGGCATTCGCTCTTTTTATTTTGGGACGGCAAAAGTAGATTTATTATTTGAAATTCAAAAAAGGTAGAGTAAAAATATGAGGGGGAGGGTATTTAAAAGTAAATGCGGAGCTCGGAACGCGGAGTTGGGAATGGCGAATGGAGCCCAAAAAGAGGAATTTAAGGAGTTTCTACTTTAGGTGCTTTTTTCGAGTGACTTATATAGTATATAGTATTGATTACCAATTAGTTAATGCCAATTTAGATTAAAATTAAAGGCGAAAAGTAGAAACGAAAGAAACCAAACTAATATGCTGATTGACAATGATTTGTGTTTTGCGGAAATCTTCGAACGAATTGATTAAGTCGATTTGATAGCTATTCAAATTGCCAAGTCAATCATTTTCCCGAAGTCAGCAAAATGATCAGAAACCGCTGGCTTAGCGCTTTCTGGTTTTTTTCCCCTGTTGGCTTGTTTTTGTTTTCTTATGTGAAGAAGTAGTAGTCAAAGGTTCACTTTTTGCCTTTTCGATATATTTTCTCAAAGTTTGAATTTCCGGTGGGTTTTTTTGGACAATTTTATTGAGGTAAGCGACAAATTCTTGATTTGAATGCAGCTTACTATCTTTTACTATCGCCTTAAATTTCTTTTTGTCCTTTTCGAATAATTCAAGTTTGCAGCTTATCGCCGCATTAATAATAAAATCTTCAAGCCCAGGTGTAATTTTTATTACATAATGATCTGCTGTTTTATGCTTCATTAGGATTACACCATTCTTCTGTTCAATAAGAAAACACTCACTAGTAAAATAAGTAGGTTTTCCCTTTTTATCATCATCTATAATGGCAATTGCCTTCCGGTTAACGTAATACTTTTTCATTTGGTTGGCAACTTCCCCAATTCCAGAATGACGGGCGAAATACTCATACTTAAGTTGCTTGGTAAGCAAAGTATCTCCATAGCATTCAGCTAAAATCTTACCGGCATCCATGATTACCCGTTTAGCTTATCAGAAAAGAAAATATCATTTCCGTTGTTAAGCATATCCTCCAACTCTTTACGAGTAAGAGCTTTTACCTTTGTTTCAAAGTTTTCGTAGCTAGCAATAAATACGGCAACATCGGTAAGCGGTGCATTTTCTATGATGGTGTTTAAAATAAAGGGACTGTGGGTAGAAATAAAAAACTGGTTTTCTTCCGATTCAATCACCTTTTCGGCAAGCAACTTTGTATAACGCGGAAACGAATGTGTTTCCGGCTCTTCTAAAATGATAATAGATTCTTTATTAGATGCAATAGCCATCAAATAGAAAATAATTCGCTGCAGCGTGTCGGCTATAAGGTTATACTGATATTCATAAATCACCCCATCAACGTCTTTTTGAAGTAGAAATTCCGTGTTTCGTGCATTAAGCTTAAACTGTAGATTATATTCTTTAAAAAAAGAAGCAATTTCGCTAAAAAAACCCTTGTTTCTATTTACAATAGCATATAAATTATTTCCGTCCGGCGGAAGCAGAAACGAATGAAAGCGGTTGGTAATATGCGTATATTTTTTAAAGTCATATTTCTTCACAGGGCTATGCCAATTGACAAGAGGCAGAGGGTGTTGACCTGAAAGGGGGCTACCTTCCAAACTTAGCATAACTGCAAATACCGGTAATATTGTTTGATGTCCTTCTTCCTTGGGATTTGCCGAGCCCCTGACCAAATTCTCATAAACCGAGGACTCAACTAAAGCTTCTTTGTCAGGTGTTAGCACATAATAAAATCTGCTGCCATTTCCGACATCCTTTAACATACATGACCCTATATCGCTGTGAACATAGACTGGGTTGCTTGTTTCCTTGTCATAAAACAAATCCTCAAAGCGATCATACCGGACAAAATCGGAAAGGTATTTTTTATCATTTGTTGTATATGAGCCTCCAAGCAATGAAATAGCCTCCAGAATATTCGATTTGCCTACATTCGGTTTGCCTATAATTATATTAATCCTTTTACAATTAAGACTTACTTTTTTGGCTGTCTTAAAGTTTATGATCTCTAATTTTTTGATAGGCTTTTTCATCTTCTGTATTTAGGCAAAAATAAATATTTAATGCTGTGCTGATTAAAGTGGTGATGTAAAGATAAAATTCTTGGGTAGTGAAAAACTAACTTTGATTATTGAATTAGCAAGGCTATGACCCGTAAGCGAGTCCTTATAGGAAAGCGCTAAAAAATTGATATATTGTAAGTAATTATGTCATACGCGATGGCAACAACTGCAAATACGCAAAATTACCTATCCGAACAGTTAAACCGAATCGGCTGGATTCATTTGACGGGCCAGACGGAAGAACAACTCAACGACATTACAGACTCTCTTGGGGAAATTATTTTTACAACTGACGTTGTGGTAAAACCAGAGAGCAAATCAATGGTGACATCTACGGCTGGATTGAGTTTCCATTCTGACCATCCAAAAGCAAAATATATCGTTTGGTTTTGCCATAAACAAACCGACAATGGTGGCGACACCATTTTGGTGGACGCAGACAAGGCGTTTCAGCAACTTTCGTTAGACGAGCAAAAGGAACTTCACAGTATATATTGTTTTGAACACAAAATATTTACACTCAAGATAAGCATCCCACAACCGACCGTCTGCTTGCAGTGCCTTATCTCGCCTCCGCCTCATCAATCCCAAAGAATCTCACTAATTTCAGTATTCGCCCCACCGGTACGCTGCTTAAAGTTCAACCAGCATCGCATAACCCCAATCACAATCGGCTTCCCTACAATCTTTTTACCTCCCTTTCAGTAACCCACTTATCACCAAAAACAGATTTGTCGAACTTGATGTGGTATTTATTGGTACCAACTTCAATAACTGTTGCCGGCGCCGGAACCATACCGTAATCCACCTCTACCTTATCACCCACGCTGAATTTGGTAAGCGGCGCGGGAGCCTGCTCCACAGTTCCGCCTTTAATACGATCGGTACCCACCCATTCGTTCCAACTGTCATCCCAGTCTTTATATTTAATAAGGAACGTTCCGTCTGCAGCATTTGCCTTAAGTATCACGGCATCGTACCAAAAGCCGGCATGTTCAACCTGCACTTTATCGTTTACTCTTTGGGCGTAAGAAAAGAGAACGAGAAAATTGAGCAATAAAACGGAAAGAATTATTTTTTTCATAGCGCGTGTTTTTAAAATTATCGATTTTTTTAGTACCTGTAAGAAGTTAAGAACTGTCTCAACTTTTATCCTGCAATTTTACTGCTACTACCAAAAGGTTTAAAATCAACTATACCGTTATCAGAAATATTGACTGAGTTAATGGAAGTAGTTTCAATAAGTGCAGACTGATTTAAAATAGAAATATCTTATTTTTATGAACTCACAAATAATATGAATTCGCTACTTCTGCAAAAATTGAACGCCGCCTCTCCCGTAAAAAGAGATGAGATAAAAAAGCAGTACCACAAGTCGCCTCTAATGCTGCGCTTTGTTCAATTTATCGAAAAACAGCAAAACAGGTTTTCCACCGCTGATGCTGTTATCTATATATATGAGGTTAGAAAGTCTGATAAAAATTTCTCCGCTTATCAAAACCGCTTTTACAAGCTGAGAAAGAAATTGATAGAATCGTTTGGTGATGTTGTAGCCTCTTATCAATTACCGGACGAACAACAATGGCTGCGAGAAGGGCAGATGTCGATGCAAAAAGGAAAATTTAAAGAGGCGCAGCGTCTTCTTACAAAAGCCGAAACACACTGCTGGCGCAATAACATTTTTGAAATACTTCCCGAGGTGATCGATGCGCTCATTCAAACCAACCAGGCGCTTAACACCATCGATAAAAACAAAGTACTGCATAAAAAATTTCCACAGGCGCTCGCCCTATACACGGATCTGTCGGAAGCGAAGAACATTGTTCGAAAAATTTATGAGGTTAACCTGCAACAAGGCATTCAGGCTACAAGGTCGCTATATAAACGCCTGGCAAAACTGGTTGTAAAAAACAGAACTTATCCGCGCTTTAAACTACTATACAATTTTATTGCAGCTTATTATAAAACCGGGGCCGGGGGCAAAGGATATTTGCAAAAAACATACGCTATTAACCGGCACATTGCCGTTGCCCAAAAGCTGATGAACCTGTATCCTCATATGCCGGCGCTGCACTACACGCCCGGATTTCTTGCCGGTCAGTTTTACCGGCTGCACGAAATACAAGCCTTAGGCTATTACAATTCCTTACGCTATAAAGAAGCGGCAGAAGTGATCGCAAAACTTTACGCTTATGTAATGCAAAACAATTCGGCCTTTAGCCGCTTAAAAAATGAAGTGTTTTTTACCAATGCCATTCACATGTTTACTTACGCGGGCGTTATAAAGAGTCAATGCAGGTTGCGGCAGACTATATGGATTTTGTGAAAGAGAATAAACACTACGAACGCCTGCCGTTGGTTTATTACGAATTGACAGCCATTTATGCCGGCATGTACCCCCATAAACCTGCTTATGAGCCTGCCCCGCTTCTTAAAAAACTGGAAGAATACATAGCTTTAAAAACGGGGACAAACGAATCCATATACTCCCAATATGGCCTGGTACTCAAATCAAAGTTCCTGGCATCACTTCATCGATTTAAGGAAGCCACTCAAATTATGAACCTTCCTAAATGCAAAAACTCATTTCCCTCTTCAACTATTTTTAGTCTTACCAAAAAGGTATACTTAAGTGTTGCTTCATCAGCAATAAAAGATACAAAAGAATTATTAGCCGAAATAAAGAAAGAACGCCTGCTCGCCTTAAGGCCCGATGCTTATAATCAATTACTCTTCCTGGAAAAAATACTTCTCAATAATACTAAACAGTTCCCTACCTCGCCTCCGCCTCCGCAATCCAAAGAATCTCACTAATCTCAGTATTCGCCCCACCGGTGCCACGTTGCTTAAAGTTCTCAAACCGCATATCCATAAAATAGCAGTAAGTATCGTTTACGCATATAAGTGTTGCCAGTTCTTTTCTCTTCATCAGGTTTTCGCTGTAAAAAACTACTTTGCCCACTAACTTAAGCAGGTTAGCTTTAGTTAACGCATCACCTTTTAAAACCTGTAGCGATTTATAGCTACCCTTTTCTTTAGTGGCTATTGCGTATTCCTTTGCCTGTATCCCTCCTTGCGAAGCTTTAGGTTTAAAGTCTTTATTGTCGCTAAGCTCGTATTTGCCAACTTTTGCATTTTTACCAAAAAGCTGCGCCGGCGTTAAAATTAAAATGGCATCCTCATTGGCTTTCGCCTTTTTAGCCGGATCAGGTTTAAACAAGGTGGCTTCTTTTGCTGTAAATGGCGACTGCGGATTTAACGCCGCACTCTCCAAATCGGCTACAACATTCTCCTTACCCCAGCGATATGGCCATGCAAAACGGTTCGCTAAAACATAAGTCAATTCGATATCCAAACTTTTTTGTTTGCTTTTAGGGCACACCACCAGGCCATTCGGGAAAGCACCTATCCAGGTAACATCATCCTTGTAATCTGCCGGAAAGAAAGGATTAACAGCAAACCTGGTGCTCAGATCAGTTTCGCCAACCGTTAACGGCGATAGTTTTAAAGATGGTGTTTCCTGCTCCTCGTGGTCCTTCACATTATAGTCCGACAATTTTTCACCGCTCAGGCCATTGTAAAAATTCAAGTGGTTTTCATCAATGGTAATTACACTACCAGAAGCGCCCATCATCACGCACTTCGCTTCTTTTTGCACTTTAATTGTTTGTACAAGCGGCAGACCTTTTTCCATACTCCACACACTTACCACTTTATCCTTGCCCAAGGAGGCTCCATATTTACCATCCGGAGAAAATGCCCAAACAAGATTATCGGTTTCGGTGATGTCGCCATTGGCAGCCAGCGAAGTTTGTATAACACCAAACAGTTCCATGTTTTTGTAAATAGAAACCAGGCCAACGTGACCGGTAGCCATGGCGGCAAACATGGTGTTGCCACTCCAAACTATGCGTTCAACCTTTTTAACCGGGGCTTTAATCTTTTGTAAAATATCGGCTTCAAAATCTATGGCCTTTATTTTTTTACCGGTAGCGCCGTTTAAAACTTCTATTTTCTTCCCCTTTAATAAAAGCAGGTACTTCCCATCCGGCGACCAGGATACAACATCATCGTTTACGTCTTCAATAATATAAACGAGTTCTTCCTTTTCTACATCCTTTACCCATGCCATATCGTATCCGTTGCCAAAAATATATGTGCCGTCGGCGCTCCAGCCTGCAAACTTACCGGGTTGCAATGGGCTCTCCTCATCTTTTCTATCTCCCTTAAAAATGCTCTTATCCAATTCACCCTGAAAACCAAAGGCCCCGGTATGGTTAAAAGCTTTTTTATTAATAGGCGTTATACAACCCGGCAGATCGTATCCCTGCCAGCAGGCAATATAAAAAGCATCACCCTTAGGGTGCCAGCACCATTGTGCAGGGCGGTCCCATCCATCAGTTTCATAAAATTCTTCCAAAGGAGCATTCGATTCGCTAAATGGGTCAAAGCGGGCAACTCCATTGGTATTAATAACCACGCCCAACCAACGGCTATCAGCGCTCCATTTCACACAGCCACCATAATCCGGCCAACCCACACCGCCGGAAACATGCGGCAATATATTAATGCAGCGGCCTGTTGCTACTTCCCATATCATCAACTCCCCTCCCGCATCATAATCATCCGTAACCCACGAGCCGGTTGCCAGGTATCGCCCATCGGGGCTTAATCCAAAGCTGACCATATTTGATACATGCCCGAAACGGTGAAGTAGTTTTAAAGGCGCGGTACCGGCTGAACCCGCAGCCAACAATTTTTCAGTACACAGTTGATGAATTTGGGCAAGTCCTTTGTCCTTCTCAAAACCACTCAGCAATGCAATTAACTTTTCTCCATGCTCTTCCCATTTAAATGCATTCCAGTCATTCGATTCTAATTGTTCAAGAGCTTTGGTTGCATTTGCTTTTGTGTCAGGCAATGTAAATTTACCGCTTGCACTTTTACCCGGCGCCGAAGCAGTTTGAGCTGATGGCATCCACGCCGAAACATCCACGTGCATTACAGCGGTATCATTGCACATAACATATAAAATGCCATCCGGCGCCAAAGCGCATTTAGCCATGCGCCCCTCACTTACTTTTTCGGTAGCCAGCAATGCGCCGCTGTTAATATCAAGCAGCTTAATAGTGTGGGCAGTAACAAGTAAAATAGTTTGCGTTTTACTTTGCACGTAATAACTGATAATGGTGTCATCCTTATCTGCCTCCTGCTCAGTTAAATTGTAGGTCCATACCATTTTACCTTTTAGGGCCTCAAAGCATATTATCTGCTCGTTTTCATTTTTTATAAAAACGTATTTGCTCTCCTGGTCAACTGCCAGCAAAGCTCCATAGCTTACCAGTTTCGATTTAAAATGCCAGGTCCTTACAGCCTTATCCAAATCCCACACCGAAAGAAATCCTTCTGCTATAACGGCAATATATTTTTCGTTGGCAAAAAAGCGTATGTCGGCAATACTGGTGGCGTTTTTACTTTCATCCAGGTCCTTAATAAACTTACCCGAAGCATCATACAAACGCATGGGTCCCTTTAATGAAGAACCTCCATCCCAAAACGTAATTACAATATGCTCCGGCGAAATCGCAACTGTACGCCCATCAAAATCCAGGACTTTTTTGGCAGGTCCTTTATCCAGGTTGCCTGCATAAACACTGCGCTTGTAGGTATAAATGGTATTGTTTAAACCTGCAGGCATTGTGGGGTCCGTATAAAAATGATCCAACGAATCCGGTATCAGGTTTTCGGTCTCCTTATATTCTTTCGTATCCGCCAGGCAAAGACTGCCATAATAGCGGAACATGATCTTATTTTTTTGCGGCAGGTAGTACATATCCCGCGGAATCTCGGATATAGATGCCTCCGGACTTAATTGGTTCCCTGTTTTAGTTTCAAAGCGCACAAGCCTTTGGCCAACAACCGCAAAAAATTCTTTTCCGTTTTGCGAATAAATAAAATGCTCGCTGTCTATTTTTTTGCTCCACAAAAGTTTTCCCGATTCAACATTATACATTCTGGTGGCATCGCGGTAATCCATTAAAATGCATTTATCATCCGGAGAAAGGTGGAAATTCTGAAAGGCTTCATTAAACGCCGGAATTTTAAGATCGCGAATTAACTTGCCGCTTTCGGCATCCCATACTTGAACGTAACTGCGGTAATCATTTACTCCACCTGTAAAAAGCAAAGTGCCGGGAGTATTCAGTACCATATGCCCACCTCCCAAATTATCCCTTACTGCCAGGGGTTGCCACTGCGACAGTGTTTTGCCGCTGACTGTGTCTACGAGATAAGTGTCCCTTTTATGATAGCTTATAAACAGGACTCTGCTGCCATCAGCACTAATAGCATTCGGGTTTACACGATCATCGGCAAAAACAGTTCCAGCCGGCGAATTGATCTTCTTTAATAGTGATTTGGTTTTTAAATCATA
>JAQBNQ010000491.1 GCA_028288545.1 Bacteroidota bacterium | reverse complement strand
TGGATATTGGAATATGGCCTTGGTTGGCGTAAGCTTTGAACCTCTTTATAATATAGCGTATCTGTATTATTATGGCTATCCACCTTATGGTAGTCATTCAAAATTTTCCATAATAAGGTGCCCATGGAAGATTTAGCACAGATATAGTTAAAGGTATTATTCTCTTCGGGAATAGAGTAGTGTTTAAGTACAAACGCATAGGCCTTTTCAGGCGTGTCGAAAGCCACGCCATCGTTGCACGAAAAAAGCTGCCCTGCATTGGTTGAATAAAATATGGGCACACCCGGCTTTAGCTCTCTTTTAAAATATGCTATGTCGTTGCCCATATAAAAATTTACAACTACTATATCCGGCTTTAACAAAGGAATATATTTTTGTGCAACGGCTAAATACTGTGCGGGATCAGCACCGCTTATGCCGGTATTATAAACAGCATAACCACGGTAAAGCAGCAGATCGGCAAAACTCCTTGTTTTATGGCTGGCAGAATGCCCCCAGGTAAAAGAATCTCCCAGCATTAAAATCTTCTTTTTGCCCTTGTACTGCTTGAAGGGAATACTTTTAAAGCCCTCGGCATTTATTGGATGCATAGCATAATAAATAATGGCAGAATCAAAATCGCTTAAACCGTGGGGGAGATTTTGACCTAACCGATTAAGGTATATTGATAGCGGATTATTCTCATCTTTTTTGCTTAGGGCAAAATCCCATATCAGGCTTTTGGTTTCTATTTCGTTATTGCGCTCTTTAAAAATGTGATTGATTATAAGGCGCAAATATGAATCGTGTTGAAGTTTCGCTACAATGTCCTGCGCTGCGGATTGGGTGGCTTTAAAAATACCGTTGGAATCGGCATAAAGGCCGTTCAGTTGTTTTAGCTTATTTACTTTATGAAAAGAACCCGTTTTTAATATGATGCCCGGTTGGATGCCAAACAAAAACCGCAGGACGAATTCACCGAGGAGAAGTGTTAAGGCAAAGTTGAAAAAAAACACCGGCAACTTTAATTTCATAAAAGAGATCTTAATTGAATATTTTTTATCGTCAAGAAAGCCTTTTTCGAATATACATCTTTAGGCAATATTAATCACACTTCTTGTGCCAGCGTATTTAATTGGCAATGAAAAGACTACGGCCAGTTTATTACAAATAAGTACGATTTTTTGTATTATCTAACCTTTTCGGTAATTGACATTGTCGTTAATCTATTGTTATTTTGATGCAAGAAAACAGCGGAAGCCGAAAAGCTGAAACAGAGTAGGCGCAAACCCTCAAATTTTTTTATGAAAAAGAAATTCCCCCTGTTACTGCTGGTATGTGCGCTGGTAATATGCATTGATTTAAAAGCACAGTGGAACCTTGGAGGAAACGCTATCGGTTCAAATTCTAACGTTTTCGGTACAACCGATACTAAGGATATTATTGTCCAGGGAAATGGTTACGATGTAATGACCATTACAGGAAATCAAACTAGCGGCAACGTTGGCAATGTAGGAATCGGAATGGCCACTTCGGGAACCGGCCCATCTGCTACCTGGCCGCCGCAAAATAAATTGTTGGTGGAAAACGGAGATTTTATTTCACATATCCCCAGTACCTATTCACTTAACTTATGCAGCGCGGGTACACCCATTTCTACACCCGTTGATCCGGTTACAGGTATTGCTGATGCTTATAGTATTTTTCAAATCATCGGATTAAGCCCGGCGAATATTGGAATTTATGTGGCTTCCGGCCATACCGTGGATGACCAGGGAATGCCCATTTTCACATATAGCTTAGGCAATAAATATAATGAGGGTCATTTATCATTTGTATCGGAAGATGCTACTGGGCATGTTGGTACGGGCGATGGAGTTCATAATGAATCATTTTCAAGCAGTGTGACGGGAAACGGAACCGGAGATACGTTCGTCACTGCCGAAAATGTCGGCTATCACACAGATGTACAGGGCTGCAATGGTGCCAGCAATTCAGGGTTTAATGCCAATGTGGCTGGTGATGATAACAATATTTCTCTGGCAGGAAATGTTGGTGCGGATTTTTGGATTGATGGTAACAATAGCATGAACCTTGGCATTTATACCCAAGTTGGAAAAAACTCAACAACTGCGTACGATAATACTGGCATATCAGTTAATGTTCAGGGATCGAGTACTTCTAATCATGGCATAGATGCCCAAATTATGGGAACGGCTAATGGTGGAAGTTGCATAGCTATACGGGGGGCCATTGGCACAGGCGCCGATGGCACTGATAACTTTGGTGTGGTCGGAGATCTGAGTAATTTATCTCCCCCCTCTAACACAACCAATCCCTATTATTCAGTATACGGGATTCAGTCCAGTGCATCAATCTCAGGAATTGGTGGTCTTTGCTGTGGCCCCAGCGGGTCGACAAATCCTTACGGCGCTGTATATGCCGGTTATTTTGAAGGAGATGTATTTGCAGGCAGTACTTATTATTATTCCGACCCTAAATTGAAAGAAAATATCAAAAATTATGAGGGGGCTCTAGAGCACTTGAACAAGCTGCCTGTTAAGCGCTATAATTTTAAAAACAAGCAGTACCCGAAGATGAATATGCCATATGGAGAACAAATAGGCTTGCTTTCCACCGACGTTAAGCAGGTTTTTCCATATTTAATTAAATCTGGCCAACATCCAGGCAATAAAAGCAGAAAGGACGACCAGCCAGTTTCCTTTGAGGCCGTAAATTATGTAGGGCTTATTCCGGTACTTGTTGAAGCGGTGAGAGAACTTGGCCTGAAAACGGATACCATTAAACAGAACAATACATTAGCGGACACAGTTAAAGAGCAACGGATTGAACTAAATAGCCTGGCCGCCCAAATAGGGGATATGAATAAACAAATAGCCGATTTAAAAAACACGCTTAATGACATTTGCAATCTTGGCTGCGGTGGTTTGCAAGGGAATAATGCGCAGGGTATATCGCCCGATGTTGTGCTTTATCAAAGCATTCCCAACCCCACAAGTGGTTCGGCAAGCATTGGATATTTTATCAACATTCCTTTTACCACTGCGGTAATTGATGTTTATTCCGCAGGTGGTGTTTTAATAAAGGAATACAAGATCAGCGAAGGCGGTAAAGGTTCTATTGTTTTGGAAGGTGGCCAGTT
>JAQBNQ010000490.1 GCA_028288545.1 Bacteroidota bacterium | reverse complement strand
GGAAGTGACAAGCCCCATGCTGCGTAATTGCGAAACATTTGGCGGTAGAACAAAAATATGATTACTTCCTTAGTATCGCAATATACCCATGTTGTAAAAGCGGTACTGCCTAAGTCTTGCGCCATGTAAAACCACATACGGTTACCGGCACCTTCGCCCCATTTAAACGGTGGTTGGCGGTCATCCACCGAAATGATACTACCGGCGTAGGCAGGGCGCTCCATACTTCCGTATGGTATGTACTTGCCCATAAATTTTTGACGGTCGCCACTGCGTTTGCTGTGCGTAACAAGGCGGTGTTTCCATTGAGCGATATAATTATGAGTCCCACCATCGGCTCAGGGAAGTTGGGCAAAACAAAGCTGCCAATTTTCACCGATATAAATAATTACCTATCCTATTCTTATATTTGGGAAGGTGACATGTTGTCATCAGGAATTTACTTCTTAATTTTTCAAACCGAAAGGAACTTCATTACAAAAAAGCTAGTCATTAATCGTTGACAAATCTGCTATCGGGCGCATCAACACCTTTCATCACCGCCCCAATAAAAAAATACAATACCGCTTATTAAAATCGTACACCGATTTTTTCCATTCTTTTATTCTTTGTGTTTTTATGAATTGGGTGGTGAGGGTTAAATCGCAGGCAACGCAAAGCAGTGTTTCATCGCCACAGGTCTTCAACACTTCTTCAAATAATTTTTGATTGCGGAAAGGAGTTTCCATAAATAACTGTGTAGTTGAAGCAGAAAGACTTTCGAGATGTTTTATCTTTTTTGTCCGTTCGAAAGGAAGAATGGGTAGATAGCCATTGAATGTAAAATTTTGCCCGTTAAAGCCCGAACTGATCAATGCAAGTAAAATAGATGATGGGCCCACATGAGGGATCACCTCAATATTTCTTTTATGGGCAAAGGCTACAATCTCGCTGCCCGGATCAGCGATGCAGGGATTTCCGGCTTCTGAAATGAGGCCGCAATTTTTTCCGCGCAAAACATTTTCCAATAATTTTTCGCAGTCCTGTTTGTCGGCGTGTTTATCTAACTCGTGGATGGTAACTTCTGTATCGAAGTTCTTTTTGTAACCTATGGCGCGTAGAAACCTGCGGGCGCTCTTTGCGCTTTCTACAATAAACTCATCCAGTTCACTAACGATTGTTTTTGTGCTCTCGCTTATTATGGATGCGTTCTCTTCTCCTAAGAAGGAGGGAATCAGATGTATTTTTCCGGATCTCTCGTCTAACTTCACGTTTCTCTTTTATTTTTACAAAAAAATCTTTAATCGCCTCTACTCCTTTTTTTTTTAAAGTATCGCTCACCATGTCGATGCAGTTAAAGTTAAACCCATTACCCGAATCTGCCGGCATTGAAAATTCATTTCTTGGCATTTGCAGTGAACGGTCGTGGTAAGCCCTCTTTAAAAAGCCACCTACAATGGGCAACGCACCGGTGGCACCTGCACCACTGCTGTTACTTGCAAAGTGAACACTTGGTTGCTCAAAGCCAACCCATGCGCCCACTACAAGATTAGGCGTGTAGCACATAAACCAGGCATCGCTATTGCTTTGGGTGGTACCGGTTTTACCTGCAAGGGGCATATCCAATCCATACTTAGGCCTTAAGCGGGCCGCAGTGCCTTTATTAATAACGCCTTTCAACATTTCGGTAACCTGGTAAGCAGTTTTTTCGGCAATGGCTTCTTTGTGTGTTTCGCCAAACTTCGCCAATACATTGCCATCGCGGTCTTTAATTTCTTTAATAAAATATGGCTTGCTGTAAGTGCCCAGGTTAGCGAAGCAGGTATAAGCCCCCACCATTTCGTATAAAGAGATATCGCAAACGCCCAAACACAAGGCGGGTACTGCGTCGAGCTGGCTTTCTATTTCGCAGCGCTTTGCAAAGTCCACCAACAGGCCCGGGTTTGCTATATCACACATAATATGGGCAGTTATCCTGTTATCCGAATAGGCGAGTCCGTCCTTCATAGGCACCATATCACCGTCTGGCCATTTGTGGGTGCCTTCAGGGTTCCAGCTGGCATCGTTGGCACCGCATTGAGGCGGCAGGTAGGGGATCATGGTGCATGGCTCGTAATTTCTTTCAAGCGCTAAGCCGTATAAAAAAGGTTTCATGGTGGAGCCCACCTGGCGCTTGGTGCTTTTCTTTACGTGGTCTAGCTGAAAGTAGCGGATGTTAGGGCCGCCGATCCACGCTTTTACCTCACCGGTTTTTGCATCCACCGCCAAAAAGCCTACCTGTATGATCTGAAGATAATAGCGCAACGAATCCAAAGGACTTAACGAGGTATCTACGCTCGATGCTTTATTGCCATGCCATGAAAAAATGGTCATAGCGGTTTTTGTGTTGAACACTTTTTTTATTTCCTCATCCGATTTTCCTTCGGCCTTCATTTCCTGGTAGCGGTCGCTTTGCTTCATCATGCGGTCCAGCAATTCGGGCTTTGCTTTTACGCCATACTTCCAGGGGTCTTTGCCTTTCCATTCTTTAAAATAGGCATCCTGCAAATAGGTAAGGTGTTCTTCCATCGCATCCTCGGCATATTTTTGCATCCGCGAGTCAATGGTGGTATAAACCCGCAGACCATCTTCATAAATATCCCACCTGCTTCCATCCGGTTTGGGATTTTTATCGCACCAGTTCTGCAGCTCCTGGCGGATATACTCGCGGATATAAGTACCGGTACCTTCTCTAAAATCAGGATTGTGGAAATTAAGTTTGATCTTGATTTTAGCTAAGGAATCGCCCTGCTGTTTTGTAATAACATTCGCTTCCACCATTCTTCGCAGTACAAGGTTCCTTCTCTCCATCGCAGCATCCGGGTGTAGGCGCGGATTAAATTTCCCTATTCCATTCAGCAATCCAACCAAAAGCGCGGCTTCTTCGGGCTTTAACTCTTTGGGGGTTTTATAAAAATAAGTGAAGGAGGCCGTTTTTATACCGTAGGAATTATATCCGAAACCGATAGTGTTGAAATAAAGGTTGATTAACTCCTCCTTAGTAAATGTTCTTTCCAGTTTAGCTGCCAGTACCCATTCTTTAATTTTCTGAAACATCCGGTGTATCCTTCCGGCCTTGGCAAAATCCTGGTGAAAAAGATTTTTGGCAAGTTGTTGTGTTAGGGTACTTCCGCCACCTTCGTCTTTGTGCAACAGACCAGTCATTACAACAGCGCGGACCAGGCTTTTTACGTCAATACCTGAGTGATCGTAAAACCGTCTGTCTTCGGTAGCTACCAGGCCCTTAACCAGGTAGGGCGAAAGTTCGTCGTAGGTTATTTCGATGCGGTTTTCGGTGTAGTAGCTACCCAGCACTTCATAGTCGGCAGAGTAGATGGAAGTTGAAACCGCGTTGTTGGGATTTTGAATAGCGTCCAGGTCCGGCATTTTTCCAAGCAGACCGTAGTTAACGGCAATAAAGAAAAAGACTATAACCAGCACAATGGACCATAGAATGATCTGCACTAACTTAAATACCTGCCAAAAATTATTGAAATCTATTTTGAATCTTGCCTTAGCCATGTATTACCGGATAAACAAATCTATAACCTCCGATACTAATAAACGATGGAAGTGATAAATCATTATAACCGCCCCAAACGAATTGAACAAATAAGAAGACAACACTGAAGGTAGTTGCCCGTTGGTAGTTGCCTGTTGTTAGAAAATGCGGAGAATTTGGGTTTACAGGTGTAAACCCCGTTAATTTTACAGTTATTTGATTATCAGCTATTTAAATGAGGTGTAAACCCAAAATAAATGAAAAAATGTAAACCCCCTTTTGGGCGTTTAGCTATTTTCCTCAGCGTATTGATCAAGCACATTATAGAATTCCTCTCCGTATTTGCGGATAAGGGCTTCCTTTAAAAACTTATAAACCGGAACTTTCAGCGCCTTGCCGTTTTTACACGCCGCCTTACAAATGTTCCAGCGCTCGTAATTAACGGCGTCGTAGTTTTTGTATTTAGTAATGCGGATAGGATATAAATGGCAGGATATGGGCTTTTTAAAATCAACTACTCCATCGCGATAGGCTTTTTCGATGCCGCATATAACCACCCCGTTAGCGTCGGTGTTGAGCCAGGCACAGCCGCGGCTTTTTTCCATCAGTGGAGTGCACCATTCCTTGGATTCTTTTACATAAACATACTTGCCCTGCTTTTCTATGGTGCGTATTCCTTCCTCTGTAAGGTAAGGTTTCACCTTTTCGTATATATCATCCAACACCTTTAATTCGCTTTTATCAAGAGGGGCACCAAAGTCGCCCTCAACGCAACAAGCGCCCTTACAAGCGCTTAGGTCACAAACAAATTGTTGCTCAATAACGTCGTCGCTAATGGTTTTGTCGTCTATTACTATCATGGGTCAAAGTTAATTCAAAATCTGAACTATGATTTTTGAGATTAGCACTGATAGTTAGGCAAATGCAATTTGGCCACAGATTCACAGATTAAAGGCATTAGTAATAATCCAGACACCAGGTAGGTTTAGAGTAGCTGAAATTTATCTCCCTTTAAATCTGTGCATCTGTGGCAACGCGTTTAAAAAATGATGCAGGAGAACCGCTTTTCCTCAATAATTCATAAACTTTTCGGTTAGAGGTAGCTGGGTTCTTCAGCTTTGTAAGGTTCCATTACCTTTGACATAATTTATTGATAAAGGAATTTTATACGATATGAAAAAAACACTTCACTTTCTCTTCCTGCTTTTCCTGGCATCGCAAAGTTCGGCGCAGTATAAATCGTTACTTTGGAAAATTTCGGGTTTGGGCTTAAAGGAGCCGTCGTACCTGTATGGAACGATGCACACAGCCGATGCGCGGGTAATTGCATTAAGCCAAAAGGCTATGCCTTACTTTGGCAGATCTAAGGCTTATGCCATGGAGCTAGACCCTGATAAAGCGATGGACGCAGGCCTTCTCAGCCATTTAATGATGGGATCCAATTACAGCTTAAAGGAAATGATACCGGCTAAGGAATATGCCTTTTTAGATTCGGTAGTAACAAAGCAAATAGGTTTTTCGATGGTATTGTTTGATAATGTAGCCCCAGTGTATGTGATGACCATTTTAGAAACCATGAGCATGGGCCTTAGCGATTCTGCCTTAAACGGTAATGCGCAGGTGCTGGATCTTTATTTTCATGCAGAGGCTAAAAAAGTAAAGAAGAAGGTAATAGGCATTGAAACCGCCGAGG
>JAQBNQ010000476.1 GCA_028288545.1 Bacteroidota bacterium | reverse complement strand
CGGCTGCTCGCTCTCGGCCTTGCTTCAAAAAAATAATATCATTTTAAAGCCTTTCATTATTGGTATGTCTTTACGGCAACAGGCGGTAGAGGATATGAGTTGTATTGGAAAGTTATACAACACAAGTTCGGCCGAAGAATTTTCGGCAGCGCTTATCACCGCTGTAAGCGAGTGCATTTCTAAAACTACATTGCAGGTTAACCTCAACGACCAGGAAGGCAAGCCCACCGAAACCGACGTGAACATGAGTTTTTACGATAAGGAAACCGGTTCGGTAAAATATAATTTCTACCACTCACTGAATGCAAGGGGTTTGCCCGACACCCTGGTAATTGCGCCCAACCTGCACTATAAAATTCAGGTACATACCATCCCCGCCATTATCATTGAAAGTGTTGATTTGAAAAAGAATCAGCACAACGTGGTAAATATAAAGGCACCACAGGGCTTTCTGAATTTTATGTTGCAAGGCACTATTTCAAAAACCTCTGCTATGGATCGTATCAAGTGCCTGGTTCACAAACCTGGCGACTTACAGGCTATAAACGTGCAGCGGATAAATTCAAAAGAGAAATATCTTATTGGAACTTATGACCTTGAAATATTGACCCTTCCACGCATTGAGTTGAAAAATGTAAAGGTGGATCAAAGCAAAACCACGGATGTACAGATACCGGCACCTGGAATTTTTACCATCAATAAAACCTTTGAGGCTTACGGAGCCATCTTTATAGTAGAGGACAATAAAATGAAAAAGATCTACGATCTGCGTTTAAAAGACAAACAGGAAACCCTGGCGCTTCAACCCGGTAAATACAGGATCGTTTATCGCAGCAAAGCCGCCCGCACTATCCACACAACCGTTGATAAAGAATTCGAAATTACTTCGGGCGGTACTTTAAGTTTGAAATTGTAACTTTGTAGTATGAAGGTTAGCTATATTATAAATGAAAAAGGCGCAAGAAGCGCAGTGGTTATCCCTATTAAAGAATGGGATAACATTGAAAGGCAATTGCAAAAACCGAAAACCAAATTGCGCAAGCGCAAATCACCATTAGTACGGGAAATGGAACAAGCCATTGAAGAAGTAACCCTGATTAAAACTGGCAAAAAGAAGCCTAAATCAATAGAACAACTGCTGCATGAGTTATAAGGTTATTCCCGTTTTTACTTTTGAAAAACAGTTAAAACGGTTAGTCAGGAAATATCCTTCACTAAAAGATGAATTTAATGAAGTAGTCAATGCTCTATCCAAAAATCCACAGCAAGGTCGATCTTTGGGCAATAATTGCTATAAAATTCGGGTATCCATTAAATCAAAGGGGAAAGGTAAAAGCGGTGGTGCTCGTATAATAACCCACGTTTTTGTGCAGAATAAAGAAGTTTATCTTCTTTCTATATATGACAAGTCGGAAACGGAAACTATAACCGAAGAAAAAATTTTAGAACTTTTAAAACAACTCCAGTAAATGGCATTAATAGATTACGTTTCAACCGGCAAAAAAGATACCCGCTCCGGATTTGGCGCCGGAATGTTAGAATTAGGAAGAAGCAACCCTAACGTGGTGGCTTTATGTGCGGATCTTGCAGGTTCTTTAAAGCTGGATGCCTTTATTAAGGAATTTCCTGAGCGGTATGTGCAGTGCGGTGTTGCTGAGGCAAACATGATAGGCATTGCAGCAGGTATGACCATTGGCGGTAAAATTCCTTTTGCCACTACCTTTGCAAATTTTGCTACCGGCAGAGTATATGATCAGATACGTCAATCGGTTGCTTATTCCGGTAAAAATGTAAAGATAGCTGCCTCACATGCAGGTGTAACCTTAGGCGAGGACGGAGCAACACATCAAATACTGGAAGATATTGGGTTAATGCAAATGCTGCCGGGCATGGTAGTAATTAATCCTTGCGATTATAACCAAACAAAAGCCGCAACTATTGCCATTGCTGAATATGAAGGCCCGGTTTACCTCCGTTTTGGAAGACCAGCCTGGCCAATTTTTATGCCAGAGGGACAATTTGAAATTGGAAAAGCAATTTTAATGAACGAGGGTAAGGATGTTACAATTTTTGCCACCGGCCACCTGGTTTGGAAAAGCGTGGAAGCGGCAAGGCAATTAGAAGCTGAAGGAATCTCGGTGGAATTAATAAACATACATACCATTAAGCCGCTTGATACAGAAGCAATCATTAAATCTGTAAGCAAAACTAAATGCGCTGTAGTGGCCGAGGAGCATAATCGCATTGGTGGTCTTGGCTCATCTATAGCAGCGGTGCTGGCTCAAAATCAACCAACACCGTTAGAGTATGTAGCCGTAAACGACACCTTTGGCGAAAGCGGTACACCCGATCAGCTATTGAAAAAATACGGTCTTGAAACCGAAAATGTAGTTGCCGCCGCCAAAAAGGCCCTAAGCAGAAAGTAGAGGCAGACCCACTGTCTGCCCGCAACTCTTGCTCGGCTATCTCCGATTTGTTAAATAAAAGACCTTATCAGATTAAACTCTGCATTTTAACAAAAGTCATAGACTTTAACTCTAAATTCCATCAATGACTGACAGGGAACTGCTTGATCTATTCCATACTGCTTCCGGCAAAGAGCGCGGCTATACCTTGCTAATTGAAAAATACCAACAAAAAATCTACTGGCACATTCGCCGTATGGTTAAAAGCCATGATGACGCAGACGATGTTATGCAGAATACCTTTATCAAAATTTGGAACGGGTTAGAGAATTTTAGGGCTGATTCTCAGCTGTTTACATGGATTTACAGAATTGCGACCAACGAGACGATTACCTTCCTTAATTCAAGAAACAAGAGGGCGACGATATCTTTTGAAAACAATGAAAGCAGTGATGATGAGAACTATTCACCTTCGAACTATATAAAGGCAGAAACGCATCAAATAGATGGAGAAGATGTACAAGCCCGGCTTGTAAAAGCAATAGAAGGGCTACCCGAAAAGCAAAAAATGGTGTTTAACCTGCGCTATTATGATGAAATGCCCTATGAGCAGATGAGTGAAGTTTTGGATACCAGCGTGGGGGCTTTAAAGGCCAGTTATCACCATGCGGCCCAGAAGATTGAGAAATTTTTGTTAGGTGAAGGTTAAACCTTAACACCAATGGCTGGTCGAAATTGTGTAGAGTGAATAAATTAATAATAAAGTTGCCGGCTGTGGCCTTCAAAATAAACAACCGGAGATAAAATGGAAACAAGAGAAGACATATTAAAAGAATTAAAGGAGATAGCCCCCAAACTGGCAGCTATGGATAAAACAAATCCATATACGGTGCCACAGGACTATTTTCTGAACTTCAAAGATGTGATGCTTCAGCAAGTCGGTGTTCCTGTAACTGCGTTAGATGAATTGAGATCTGTAGCGCCGGGATTATCGAAAATAGAAAAGCAAGCGGCAGCCGAAATGCCGGCCAATTATTTTACGGATTTTTCGAGCCAGTTATTAAACAAGATAAGGGCGAATGAAGTGGCTACGGAACTTGCAGTTGTGGCTCCCTCATTGGCAGGTATAGAGAAGGTGAACGCCCTACAGATTCCGGCAAACTATTTCAGTTCTTTTCCTGAAAGAATGTTGAAGTTGGTACAGGCTGAACAAATGGAAACAGCTCCTACATCGGCACGGTTATCTATAAATAAGATTCTTGACCGCATTATCGTTGTGGTGTCCAGACCAAAATATTCCGCAGCATTTGCAGGTTTGGCGAGTGTGCTGATTATAGCAGTAATGATGCTACTCAAAACTCAGGCAAACGACCCCGATACGCAACTTAACGCCCAATTAGCAGCACTAAGTACAGAGGAAATAAGCAGTTACCTGGATAATAAAAGCGATGCTTATACGGACAATATTTTTGAATCGAATTTTGATGAAAAGATGATAACTGCCGGCGAAAAGGCAAGTGCCATACATGTATATAAAGACGCACTTCAGGATGTTGATGATGCTACCCTGAATGATGCTATTGCCGATTAATAAAATTGAAAACAGAGACAATGAAAAACATATCTATAAAAGCCCGTACAGTAGTGATTGTCGCCTTACTGGCCATCGCAATGATAGGTAAAGCACAGTCCAACAACCCTG
>JAQBNQ010000455.1 GCA_028288545.1 Bacteroidota bacterium | reverse complement strand
ACACAACTTACTTTGCAAATGACCGGCACGGACATTAAAACAGCTTTAAGCTACGACCCTATCATTGTTGTTAAGGTGCTTAACCAGGCATCAGGCAATAATGCACTTTGCATAAAGCTAACGCAAGGTGTTGCCGATATGAAAATCAGGCAATAAGTTCCAGCTACTCTTTTAACTCTTTACAATCCTGTTCAAATAACTCGTCCAGTTGCTTTGGTGTGTATTGCACCACGCTTGAGTACTTCATGCCCGGTGCCATTTGATTAAATGTGTCCCAGTACTTTGTGGTATAAGTAGGTGTATGTCCAAAGTTTTTAAGCCACTCATTTATTGGAAACTGGTGTACCATCTTTGTAAAGAAAATACTGTAGGTAAACCGCAACAAATTATCGCTGGCAACAGTATCCATTTGCTCATCCGTTTTTTGCATCCGGTATAGTAACTTTAAATAATGCAGGTAGGCTTTATAATCAGTCAGTCTTGTATTTTGTTCAGCACTTATTTCAGTTTTGGCGGTGTTAAGCAGTTTCATCCCTTTTGTCAAAGCCTTTTCTCTTTGCACCGAATCATCCGCCAGCACCTGTTGTACTTGCTGCATCGTGCTGCCAACTTTGCCATAATTGGTAGTGTAATAATCTTTCAAAAGCGCATTCACATCAGCGCCTGAATTCCACGATAAGCGGGCGAATAAATATAAGCCCAAACCTGTTGCGCCAATACCGTATGAACTTTCAAGCGTAATACCTTTAATGCCCAACTGGTGCCAGTGTTTAACGCGTTTGCCATACTCGGCCGGTTGCAGTTCGCCGTTCAATGGCATGTCAACATTTAAGATGGGCAGCCCATAGTAATCGTAAATAAAAAGATTGCTCGTCTTTTTTCTCCAGGTGGCTATCATCTGTTCAGGGGTGCTATAGTCCTGGTATTTATAAGGTATTATCTGAACAATTACATTCGGCTCAAGAGCAAAATCCGGAGGCATGGCATGGGTGTCGTAAGCGTAGAGATTAACGTAAGCAGTTGGCCATATCTTTTGAAATTCCTTTGCTACCAGGTTGGCCAAAAAGAAATCGCGGTTACTAACGCTGCCCATTTTTTTACAGGCGTCGCACTCGCAATCACCTTCGCCATCTGAAGGCTCAACCGAAACGCAGAATATTCTCTGCCACGAATTGTTTTTAATGTTCTTCTTTAACTGCTCAACAAAGTAGTTTACAAAAAGCTGTTGCAATCCCGGGTTGCTGATACAAAATTTAAGACTTGGTGCAGTTTGTGGCAACCGTACTCCATTCACCATGGCCGTATATTCAGGGTGTACCGTAAAAGAATCCCGCACCTGGTAGCGGAAGGTGCCCCATGCATGACCGCTTAGGTTATATGCACCACCAAGGCGGTTGCGCGTGTACCACTGGCCCCATTGCCTGTCAACCAAAGCAGTGTTGTCAATTACCCGGTTGCGGGGTGTTCCCCAGGTTCCAAAAAAAGTGCGCAGTGCAAAATCAGGAGCGCAAACCTGGTCAAGCTTTATTCTTATATCTTTTAAGGCAGGGGTGTAAGCCCACTCATCTCCGGGATGATACCAGCGAAACCCCAATGTATCCAGGTAAGTATATATTCCATTAATTAATCCCGGCTTGGTGTAAGCAATAATTTCAAGCTTGTTTTTTCCATCCGACCGGATAATAAAAGCGTCGTCGTTATCAGGGTCTAGTTTTCCCTCTGCGGGGTTTTTGTCTACTGTGCGGTCCAGCTTTTTTATAATTATGCCAGAGGTCAGCGTGGTGTCCTTTGTAATAAGCTTAAAGTCCTGGGCTGTAGCCTTGCCAAGTTGGTATTGCAAATCCTCAATGGCATCTTTAATTAACCGATAAGTTTGTGGGTTAACAGCAATTACCTTATCGTAATAGGCTTGGGCGCCTGCATAATGCCAGGCAAAAGTGAGTATTGAAATGAAAAGATATTTAAGGCTGCCCGAAATTTTCATTGTATAAGAAAAATGGCAGTAAAGTTTTTTCAACCTCACTGCCATTATATTATTTACCGGCTCTCTTTCTCTCGTTCTCGTTCAGATGTATTTTTCTGAGACGGATAGACTTAGGTGTAATTTCTACATACTCATCTTCCTGTATGTACTCCATGCTTTCTTCCAGGCTATGGCGGATTGGCGGAGGCAGGGTTGACTTATCATCGGTTCCTGCGGCACGGAAGTTGGTAAGCTGTTTAGCCTGTACAACGTTTACAACAAGGTCACCGCTTTTGCTGTACTCGCCAATGATCTGGCCTTCGTAAACATCAACACCCGGGTCAATAAAAAACTTACCGCGGTCTGTTAGTTTATCCATGGCGTAAGCAGTAGCACGGCCTGCTTCTTTAGCAATAATAGTTCCGTTGATACGGGATGGGATATCGCCCTTCCAAGGCTGGTATTCTTTAAAGCGGTGGGCCATTACGGCTTCACCGGCAGTAGTATTCAATACTAAAGTTCTAAGTCCTATCAATCCGCGCGAAGGCACTTCAAACTCTACGTGCATCATATCGCCTTTCGGTTCCATAATAAGCAGGTCGCCCTTGCGCTGGGTAATCAATTCAATACATTTTCCTGCAACGCTTTCAGGCGCATCAATCGTCAATATTTCAATTGGTTCGCATTTAACGCCATCAATTATTTTAACCAACACACGCGGGTTACCGATAGATAATTCATACCCTTCTCTTCTCATGGTTTCAATCAAAACCGAAAGGTGCAGGATACCTCTGCCAAACACCAGGAATTTTTCCGCAGATTCAGTGTCTTCAACACGAAGCGCAAGATTTTTTTCCAGCTCCTTATATAAACGCTCGCGTATTTTTTGAGATGTTACAAACTTACCTTCCTTACCAAAAAACGGCGAGGTGTTGGTGGTAAATATCATACTCATGGTAGGCTCGTCAATATGTATCGGTGCTAAAGCCTCAGGATTTTCCACATCAGCAATTGTATCGCCAATTTCAAATCCTTCTACGCCCATTATGGCACAAATATCTCCGCAAGTAACTTTTTCAACCCTCAACTTTCCTAAACCACTAAAAATGTAAAGCTCTTTTACTTTCGACTTTACAATTTTGCCATCACGCTTCATCAGCACAACATTCTGTCCGGCGGTAACGCTTCCCCTGGTAACACGCCCAATGTCAACACGACCTAAGTAAGAAGAGTAATCCAATGAGGTAATCTGCATTTGCAATGTTCCTTCGCTAATAGCAGGTGCAGGAATATGGCCGATAATAGTATCTAACAGGAAGGTTACATCTTCTGCAGCATGTTTCCAGTCTGCACCCATCCAACCGCGCTTTGCCGAACCATAAACGGTAGGGAAGTTCAATTGGTCTTCAGAAGCGCCTAAGTGAAACATCAGGTCAAATACACTTTCATGTACCTCATCAGGGCGGCAGTTTTCTTTATCTACCTTATTGATTACCAGGATAGGCTTTTTGCCTAAAGCAATTGCTTTAGAAAGTACGTAACGTGTTTGAGGCATAGGGCCTTCAAAGGCATCTACCAGCAACAACACGCCATCGGCCATGTTCAATACTCGTTCTACCTCGCCACCAAAGTCGGCGTGGCCCGGGGTGTCAATAATGTTTATCTTAATGTCCTTGTATTCAAC
>JAQBNQ010000393.1 GCA_028288545.1 Bacteroidota bacterium | reverse complement strand
CTCTTTTTGCTTCTCGATATTTTGTGAAAGATTTTTCTTGTCTTCCCAGTTCAGGTTCTTTTTTTCCTGCAGCTTATCCTGCATATCGTGCAACTCCGTTTTCAATGCATCAGCCTTCTTCATTGTTTCCTGAAGGTCTTGTTTCAACTCTTTGTTGTCTTTGGTAATTTCCTTATTCAACTCATTTAAAGTTGGCATCTGGAAATTCATGAGGTTGCTTTTAGTACTCTTACTTCCGTGAATGCCATCATTATCCCAAACTTCAAAATAGTAGTTCATTTTATCGCCGGGCTTAATGGCAAAATCACTGATATTCCAGAAGTAAGTGAATCGGGCGGCAGGTCCTGCAGCTACAGGCACTTCCAGGGTTTTAGCCTGTGTTGCACTGCCAGAGTCAGCCCTGGTAATAGTGTAGTTGAAGGTTAAGCGGCGAACTCCGTAATCATCCGATACATCACCAAAGTAGGAGAAGTACTTTTGCAGTGCTGAATCGCGTCGCTCGTTAACGGTTATAACCGGGTAAAGATCGGGAGTAACATTTAGCGAGTAGCTAACTGAGTCGGCATCTTTTACATTGCTGTTTGATACCTTTAAAGAATACTGGGCGCTTTGTAAAAAAGTTTTAGTGAAAGTGAATTCCGATTCGCCACTGCGTTTTACATTGTAAACAGAATCTCCGGTTAAGAATTTTACTTCCTCAACATTTTGTGTGTTAAATTTCCAGCTCAACTTAGTTCCGGCCGGTACAACAAGGTCGCCCATGTTGCGGATGGTTTCGTTCTGCTTACCGGTGTAGGCCGGATAATCGCAACGCACTTCAAAGCCCGCTACAATTGGTTTTGCCACTACACTGATGGTATATTCTTTTGAGTGAAAACCATTAGCGGCCAATTGAAAAGTTACCGGTTTCTGTAGGTTGGAAAATTCGAAGGCGAAAAGATTTTTATCCTTCTTCTTCAGCTTAAAAGTATTCTTCTCCGACTCTAAATAAACATCATTCGGCAACGCATCGCCTTCAATTTTTACATCCAACGTGTAGTTATCAAACTGCATGGCCTTCAATTCCTTGTTTTGAATCACAAACTGAAAAGGCGCTTGTTTTTCGTAATAGGTATCGTTGTGGTATAAGCGTTTTGAACTTTCTTTTAAAACGTTTGGCGCAGCGATAATGATGAACAGAAATATCAGCACCGGTGGTACAAGAAACTTTAGGTATTTGCGGTTTTTAGTAAGGTCTACCGCAAACGAAAAATCGATTGGTTTTAGTTCAACTGCTTTTTGGTCAATGGCGGCTAACAAAAGCGTGGCATTAGGCTGCACACTGGCCGTTTCGCGCAGTTGAAGCAGGTTTAGCAGTTTATCTTTTACTTCAGTAAAATGAGTGCCTATTATCTTCGCAGCCTGTTCGTATGAAATGATTTTGCCAAGGCGGTAGTAGTGTAATAAGGGCGTAAGGAAAAACCGGAATGTAACCGCAGCCGAAGATAGGATAAACCCGAAGAAAAGTATTTTGCGCAGGGCCGTTGAAAGGAAAAAGTAATACTCCAACAAGTTAGAAGCCTGGAAAAAAGCCAACACATAGGCCACGGAAAATATAGCCCCCCTTATTACCTGGTTGGTATAATACTTACGCGTAAACCTATCCAGCTTACCAATTAACGAGTTGTATTGCGATGATCCTTCAGTCATAAACCTTCTCAGTCCTCATTGCCCATAGGGCATTTTAACATTATTACAGGCACAAGATATAACGTTACGGCCATACTATTGTTGCAAAAACTTTTTTTAACGCCATAGTCAAAAAGGGCTTTGCCTGTACCCTTGTTTATTAACCTACACACTTTATTTCCCTTGCCAACGTCAACAACGGTATTTTTGTTCTGTTACAAGGTAAATTACATTTACTTTAAAAGGGAAATAGTTCATATTACCGGAAATAAAGTCATGAATACCAGCTATTTGTTATTTCGTAAAGTTTATACTAAAGCATTTGTATCGGAACTAACTGCGCTTTTTAAGGAGCACAGTATTGAGTTTATGCGCGAAGATGGTTTCGCCGATATTGATCCGGCCATTCCAAACAAGGAGCTAAAAAGAGAGTATATCCTGAAGTTGAAGAAAGAAGATTTTGAACAGGCTGAAAAATTGATCTCGCAATTGCCGCATCATGATGTAGACGAGTAGCAACAAAAAGCCCCCGCTATTATAGCGAGGGCCAAACCAACCAGAGAAAGATTGCGTAGTAGTTAGTATTGAGTATTTAGTAATTAGATAGCAGCGGCTCTGTCTAACTACTAAATACTACCTGCTAATTACTATTCCCTTACCACAAACGTTTCGGCAATTTTATCGTGTAATCCTTGTTTCCTCTCGTCAAAAATTATCATAATGTAGCCTAGGCAAAAGATAAAGGCTGATATGACTTTTGAGAGATTGCGCAACAAGGCCTGTTTAAAAGTAAGACGCATATTGTTCTGGTCTACCACGCGAATTCCCAATGCAATTTTACCCAGCGTGGCCTGGTACTTTGAAGATTCCATATACGAAAAATAAAGCACCGCTATGGCAAACTCCACCAGGCTGTAATAATGAAACCCGGCATCCAAAACCTGCCCGATGCTGTAAAAAAAATCGGAACCGTGCCCTGACCAAAAAAGAACCAGGGCAATCAACATTCCTACAATTATCGAGTCTATCGACCAGGCAAGTATTCTGCGATTACCTGAAGCGTATTGGCTGTTTACTGTTATTACCTGCATAAAAAAAATTTAAAATTTAATTATTGCTTGTCTATTATCCTTCGGCTTCGCCAAGGATGACTGATCTCCTAATCCTTTTTTTGTACCCTTCCTATACCTTCACTAGTCAATTCTTTTATAACGCCGGGGCCTTTATAATAAAGTGCACCAATGGATGATGACCGTATGTAGAAAGAACTATCGGCATAAACCTCCGTTACTCCTATACCGGTGTTATGTATCATCAGGTTAGCAGATTTAAGATCGAAAGCATGGAATGCCCCTAAACCCTTGTTATTAATTCGGGCCTCATGCGTTTTGCCTTTAAGCGTTGTTTCGCCAATGCCGTTTAAATCGGCGTGTAGATAATTGGCCTCCAATTCCATATGGATCTTTCCTACCGATTCTGAAGTTAGTTGAAGACTATCCAGCTTAAGGGCGTTTGCTGTAGTGATACTTCCTACCGATTTAAATTCCAGCTCCCTGAGGTCTTTGACGTTGATAAAAATCTTTGCCTTACTGTTTAACGACTCAATGTGCTTTTCGCCTACAGTAATTACCAACTTATCGCCATCCATTTTTACCTCCACCATATCCTGCAGGTTTTCGTCCGTTTCTACTTTTACAAACTCCTTACCACCGTTTTGCGATAACTCTACCGGAAAAACGCCTTCGACAGAAATCTTTGTAAAGGGGGTTACGGCTCTTTCTTCAGTAGTAATATGTCCGTTGCCTTTTTTCCCCGAGCGAACATGTCCGTGACATCCACGACACGATGACATGAATACAAAACCCGCGGCCGAAATAATGATCAGAATTATAATTGTTCTCATGTGGTTGGTTTTTGGTTGGTGTATCAATTAAAAATCCTTGTCCTTGTCGCTATCCTTTTTGTCACTGTCCTCATCTTCATCCTTATCCCCTTTGCTGTTTGACTTATCCTTATCTTTCACTTTGTCCTCATGCTTGTGGTTTTCACCTGCAATGCATTTTACCTTTCCGTTCTCAACGGTCCAAACAGTATTTGCGAACTCGGTATCGTCATACTTACCATTTCCCTTAACGGTTGCCGGCCAGTTATCAATATTGCTGCCAAACCTTACGGTCTTTCCTTCAGGTATGGCTAGCCTTATGGTTACGCTCTGACTTCTCCACTTGTTATTCTTATTTAAATAAGCATTGTAAGGCAGGTTAAGCACAGAATCCTTCTGGCTGAAATTGTATATCACCGTTTCGGCGTTTTTAACCGCATCCGCTTTTGTTCTTCCCTGGCTGCTTACTGATTCTTCCAGTACAAACAAACCGGTAGTGGAAGGAATTAGTTGCAGCGACGGTTTACCAATATCAATCAGTTGCACCTCGCTTATATCCACACCATTTACATAAGCCCCATTAAACTGAATATTAAAACCACGATCATCTTCATTCTCATCCGGTATTTTATTGCCTGATGAGTCAGTTAGCTGCACATACAGGCTACCGGTAGGCTGCATTAAAGTGTAGTCTGTTTTTTTAACTCCGCTGTTTACAAAATCTGTTACTGTACGGTAGCTTGTTACGGCAACCAGTGCTGCACCCACAAACCATAACGATATCAGCAGCCACTTTAACCACGGCGCTCCGTTACCCTTATTACCAAATATCAGTCGTAGAGCTCCGTATATCAGGGCTACTACAGGTACCCCGATAAGCAGGAAAACCCCGAGATTAAAAAGCCTGAGGCTGGTTGAACCATCTACCAATAAATGCGGTGCCTGGGTTAAAAGCGCATTTCCTGCTATTGAGAATCCAAACAAGCCGCCCAATAATACAAGCAGAATTATAAGGCCGATAAAAATCACAAACCCTGCAGCAACTTTCCATAAAACCATGAAGACCGATACAAATACATCCCAAAATTTTTCGAAGAAATTCTGCTCCCGCACAAATTTGTGTACCGAGTCGGTAGCGCGGCCGGCGGCATCTTTAATTTCTTTTTCGATGGTGGAAATGTTTACCGGTTCACCTTTCATCTGCAGCTTTTCGGCGGCTGTAATTGCTTTAGGTACTACTATTATCAACAACAGGTATAATAAAATGATACCGCCTGATGTTAATGGTATAAGCACAAGAGCGCCTATCCGGGCCCATACAGGGTCGTTTATTCCAAAATAGTGGCAAAGACCCGAAATGACACCGCCTACTTTTGCATCATCCGTATCGCGAAAAAGTTTTCTGTGAACCGGCGCAGCAGGACCCGTTGTTGAGTTAGTTGCAGAAGTTGTAGTTGTGGATTCTGTTGACGGGGCACTTTCTTCACCGGCAATATCCTCGGGTTTGCCCATTATATCCATTACCGCCTGTACGTCTTCAGCGCTCAGCACTTCTTTCCGTCCGGCAAGTTTCTGGTTCAACATTTCTGCAATGCGGCCTTCTATATCGTTCATTATTTCTTCCCTTTCGGCAGCGTTGTTAAACTTTCGTTTAAGTGCTTCGAGATAATTGTGCAGGAGTTCGAAAGCATTTTCGTCAATAATAAATGCCATTCCTCCCAGGTTTATGTTTAATGTTTTTCTCATGGCTTTTGGTTTGTTTCTGCTTGTTTGATAATGTCGTTCACCGAATTGGTCAGCTCTGTCCAACCTTCGATCAACTCTTTAAGAAAACTCCTTCCGGTTTCGGTTAGTGTAAAATATTTACGTGGCGGGCCTGAGGTACTTTCTTCCCAGCGGTAGGCCAATAGCCCGTCATTTTTAAGTCGCGTTAATAAAGGATACAGGGTTCCTTCAACTATCAGCAGCTTGGCTTCCTTCATCCGCTCAATTATCTCGGTGGGGTAATGCTCCCCGTCTGCGAGTATCGAGAGGATACAGAACTCCAACACTCCTTTGCGCATTTGCGCTTTTGTGTTCTCTATGTTCATGTTACTCTATTTTAGCTCTGCTTTTAAATGTAAATGGTGTTTCTCTTTGCCGCCATCAGTTTTGATGTCTATTTTTTTCAGGACTTTATTCACCTCTTTTTTAATCTTTCTGAGTTCTCTTTTACTGATGCCGGTAATTTCAACGTTACCGTTCTTATCGGTGTTAATACTGATGTCCGTTTTCCTTTTGCCGTTTTCCTTCTCCGGGTTTTGGGCAATGCTTAAAAGGGGCATCAATGCAAAAAGGGCGATGATTATATTTTTCATTTTTTGTGGGATTAAGAAACTTTGAATTTTATGACTAACACTACCTTTTCCGCGCTGCCGCTATTTTTCAATTTCAGATCCTGAAGTTGTGAAAGCACATACTGTTTCAATTGCGGATTGGCGGAAGCAATTTCGGCCACCGTTACATTACCGGCTTCGGTAACATCAACAACTACCCGTACCTGGTTGGCATCGCTGTTGGTGGTTAAAAATTCCGGGCAGGCTATGTTCCTGATAATTTCTTTGCGAACAGTTTCCCTGGCGGTTTTATGAACGCTTACCGGAACCGAGGCAAAAATTCCTAAGGTGCTCATTAACAGAAAATATCCTGTAATGAAGACCGTGGTGAGAAGTGTTTTTTTCATGATGTAAGATTTTTATGTTTTTAAATGATTGTTGTTCTGCTATACCCGTTAGTTGACAATGCAAAGATATGGTTATTGTACGGTACTATGCAACACATAGTAGTATATATTTTTAGAAAAGCTACATAACTAACTGATTATCAATGCAAAATAATTTTAGATAAAGGGTGGGATTCCATTTATTGTTTCATTTGCCAATACTTAGCCAGCCCTAGGCATGTCAAAATTTGCTAAACTCCGGGGATCGCTACTGGGCCTTTTATGGAATTACGGCCGGATTGGCACCTGTCTTGAAATATTTTACATGAAGCAATTCCGATACCCTGCTATTATATTTCTAATTACTTTCTTTTATGCCAACTGCAACGCACAAAGGGATAGCTGGACTGATTCACTTGATAAATACTTGATTAAACCTACCAGCGAAACCATGGGGTGGTTTGGAGAAATTAATTACGCCCTGAAACAAGCGGGAGTTGGGCAACAAGCCTCGCATGGACTGCCACTTGTTTTGCAAGGGCCACCAGTACGGAAAGATACCACCGACCAAACCATTATAATAGATACTATGACCCAATGGAGGCTTTTGGGTAGTTGGATACACGGATGGGAAGAAAGGATTCCCGGTAATTTTCGTTGGGAGGAAGACTATAATATGGCGTCTAAAAGTCCCGCCCCGGTATTTCGAATAAACGAATTGCTTTCGCTTTTCCGGCTTGATGCCGATTACCTGCGCAGAATACCGGCAACAAAAAAACCGGGGCCTGCCCTTGAGCGTAATGATCCCTTTAATCACATCTGGTCCTTTACTGTGATAGAGGACAAATATCTGATTCAGCGATATGTACATAGCTATCCCAACGGCAATCAAACCAGTTGGTATCACGAAACGGACTATTACTTCAAAAAGGTGACGGCTTCCCGGCCAAAGACGAAATAAACGGCAGCCTGAAGAAATATAGCCACGAAAGGCTTTTTAGTTAATTCGGCATGGTCTTGGATAGGAACAGCGGCGGAATAATGGGGTCTCTCATATTCCCGCATAACATATTTTCCTATAATTGCACTTGAAAACCGATGTTGCCCTTTTGTTAATCTCAATATGTCATGATGAAAAAATTTCTACTTCTATCCGCTCTGTCTATCCTTTTCGGCTCTGCAATAATGGCCCAAGCCGATACTTCTTTCAACAAAAAAAGCCATGACACTACTTATGTGGTTCATCAAAAACCCAAATTGCTTGCCCTTTTAGGCGGTGACGGTATTTATCTGCGTGATAGCACCTGGAAAATTGGCGGCTATATTGGTGTTTCGCTCAGCCAAACCGCGGTTTTTCAATGGTCGGCGGGTGGTGCAAACAGCTTTGCCTTTTTACTTGCCGGAAGCGGTTATGCCAATTACAAAAAGAAGAAAGTGATTGTAGATAACAGCCTGGACATGAAATGGGGTATGGTAGCCAATGGGCTGATTCGAAATAAGGCTCTGCTGCAAGCCAATCTTCAGAAAAACATTGATGTACTGGCCCTCAAATCTGCTTTTGGTTACGAAATTGACGGCACTCACTTATTCGTTGCCGCAAAAGTGGCTTTTGAAAGCCAGTTTTCACCCACTTACGATTATTCTCAAACCGATACCGCCAGCGGACGTTTCCGCCGGTATACCGTTTCGAAATTTGCTGCCCCTGCTATTTTAACCTTAGGCCCGGGTTTAACCTGGAAACCGAAGGATTATTTCACCTTATTCTTCTCGCCGGTAGAGGGCAAGATGACTTTTGTAACACCTGATGATCCGGCCCGTGACACGGCCACCGTTGGAGGAATATTCAGTAACCGATACTATAGTGATGTGGATGAAACCCGTTTTGGTTTAAAAAGAGGAAAGTCGTTTATGGGTGAGTTGGGATTGGAATTAGACCTGTTATTCCAGAAAGACATTGTAAAAAATGTAAACTGGAAATCGCACCTCAACGTGTTCGTATCATATATGAATGCCAATTACAACCAGGCTATGCCGTTCTATTATGCCGACGCCGATTCTATGGGGACTACTACCATCGCTGCTTCCACCCTGCATATTCCTGTGATTAAATGGGATAACGACCTGGTGTTTAAGATCAACAAATTCCTGAGCGCCACGCTCACTACAAAGTTCATTTACCAGTATAACTCGCAGGTGCCTATTGATACACATAACAACGCAACCCAGGCAAAAGGCCCGGATGGAATTACCGATAAGGACAAAAATGGCAATCCGATTCTGACATATGGAAAACTGCAGATTTTTGAGCAGTTCGGTCTTGGTTTGTCCTTTAAATTCTAAAGCTTAGCATCACAATATTTGTAAAGGGGCGTTAATGCCCCTTTATTTTTTGTAACCTTTGGTGTACCCGTTTTGACCTTAACAAAAATTTGATTTTAACAATTGGTATTCGGACTATTTTTGGCGTCCGAAAAAAACTAATACGATATGGATAGCATTTCAGGAAATAATACGGTGGACATAGCTTCGCTGAACGAAAGGATTAACCGCGAAAGCGCTTTTGTTGATGTACTTGGCCTGGAGTTGGGCAAGGCCATTGTGGGTCAAAAATACATGGTGGAGCGTTTACTGCTGGCCATGCTTTCCAACGGCCACGTTTTATTGGAAGGGGTTCCCGGTCTTGCAAAAACCCTGGCCATTAAATCCCTCGCTTCTGCTATCCACGCAAAGTTTTCGAGAATTCAATTTACCCCCGATCTGTTACCTGCCGACTTAACAGGTACCATGATATACAACCAGAAGGAAAACAACTTCGTTGTAAAAAAGGGACCAGTATTTGCCAACCTTATTTTAGCGGATGAAATAAACCGTGCCCCGGCAAAAGTGCAGTCGGCCCTGTTGGAAGCCATGCAGGAAAAACAAGTTACCATTGGCGAAAACACCTTTAAGCTGGAAGAACCATTTTTAGTAATGGCCACTCAAAATCCAATCGAGCAGGAAGGTACATACCCACTGCCCGAAGCACAGGTAGACCGTTTTATGTTGAAGGTTGTTGTTACCTATCCGAAAAAAGAAGAGGAGAGACTGATCATTAGGCAAAACATGGAATATGGCGACAGGCCTATTAACCAGGTTGTAAAAATTGAGGAGATACTGAACGCCCGTAAAACAGTGCGCGAAGTATACATGGACGAAAAAATTGAGCGCTATATACTTGACATCGTTTTTGCAACCCGTAACCCTGATGAATACAAACTGGGTAAAATTAAACCCTTCATCAACTACGGTGCTTCGCCACGTGCCAGTATAAATCTTGCCGTTGCTGCAAAAGCTTATGCCTTTATTAAACGCAGAGGATATGTAATACCTGAAGATATTCGCGCTATCTGCTTTGACGTAATGCGCCACAGAATTGGTTTGACTTACGAAGCTGAAGCCGAAAACATAACCTCCGAAGAATTGATCAGCGAGATTTTAAATGCGGTTGAAGTTCCATAGATAATAGGGACGAGCGAGGGGCGGGGGAAAAGGGTTAAAGAAATACAAGAGAAGACGTTATGCAGGATGCACTTGATAAGGTTATTTTTTATCAGAAGTCCTTACAGCTTTGGGATTTGTATTGGACGGATAGCGAGTCTTTGCTGGCTGACGTAAGGGGAAAGGAATTAGCGAGGCAGTTGTGCAGATCCGTTGATTCGATATCAGCAAATATTGAAGAAGGATATGGCCGGGGATTTGGAAAAGAATACCCGCATTTTTTGCGAATATCAAGAGGTTCTGCCCGCGAAACAAAAGGCAGGTACCAACGTTGCTCGCAGCTGCTAAATGAAAAAACGATAGAAGAAAGAATAAAACTTTTGGACGAAATTATTGCGATGGAGACAAAGACGATAGAAACACTGGAGAAGCGCAAAAATTAAAAACCAGGCGCCCTTCTTGTATTACCCTCGTCTCCCGTCCCTCGCTCTCGTCCCTTTATATGGCAACTAACAACGGACAACCAACAACGAGTTCCGAGGAGAAAAGAAAAAAACTCCGCCGGATAGCTATTAAAACCCGTAA
>JAQBNQ010000372.1 GCA_028288545.1 Bacteroidota bacterium | reverse complement strand
CTACGTAAAACATTACAGAAGGATGATGCGAGGCGGCAAAGTCACCAATAGCATGAATATGGAATGATCCGGTTTCTCCATATACCAGCGCTATACCAAAAAGCAGTATCCCCGATGCAAAACTTCCCATCAAAAAATATTTCATTCCCGCCTCGTTGGAACGCAGGTCTTTCTTTTTGCTGGCGGCCAGAATGTATAGGGAAATTGAAAGTACTTCCAACCCCAAAAAGAACATGGCCATATTACCGAAGGATACCAGGGCAATAGCACCGGAAAGAGTAAAGATGATAATAGCCAGGTAATCCGATATTTTAGTTTCCTCGTTCTTATAAAAATTGGCGCTAAGAATAACAATTAAAGTAGCGAGCAGAATAAGCAGACCCGAAAAAGCAACCGAAAAATTATCAATGGTTATCATGCCATCATAAAACGACTGGTTAAGGTTCCACGACATTAAGTTAACTCCAAAAATGGCAGCCAATCCTATAACACATAAAGGAATCACAAAGCGGCGCAGATTGAACATTTCTGCCAACATGCAAACCAAACCAAGTGTTGAAGTATATACTAAGGTTTTCATTTCCGGTTTTATCTCAATGCGTAAGTCAAAATATTATCCAAAGCCGGGTGAACCATGTTCAATATCGGTTTGGGATAAATACCAATCACAAAAATTGCAACAATAGCAGGTACAAAAACTGCCCACTCGCTCCATGTCAAATCAGCAAAAGAAGATGTGAGCGAATTCGTTTCGCCCAACATAACATTCTGGTACATCCTGAACATATACACCGCGCCTAAAATAATGGTGAGTCCGGCGATAATCGACAACCAGGTGTTATACTCATAAATACCAAACAGCAATAAAAACTCGCCAATAAAACCATTGGTTCCCGGCAAAGCAACTGAAGCAAGGACTATGATCAGAAAACAGGTGGCAAACTTAGGAGCCACATTTCTGATACCACCCAATTTGCCAATCTCAAAAGTACCAGTGCGTTGAAAAATGATCTCTGCTACAAAAAAGATGGCCACCACATTAATACCGTGCGATACCATTTGAATTACAGAACCTTCAAATCCCTCTTTGGTTAGCGTAAAGATACCGGCGGCGATCAACCCAACGTGAGCCAATGATGAATAGGCGATAAGCCTTTTTATATCCGATTGCTTAATGGCGATTATTGAACCGTAAACAACACCTATTACGCACAAAGCAATAACGTAAGGAGTAAAATTTAAAGTTGCCAATGGCAGAATAGGAAGCAGCCATCTTAATAAACCGTATAAGCCCATTTTCAACATTATACCCGCCAGTAACATACTACCGGCTGCAGGTGCCTCTTTGTATGTTTCGGCCTGCCATGTATGGAAAGGTATAATTGGAATTTTAATCGCAAAAGCAATAAAAATGGTCAGGAACCCAAAGGCCTGTTGAACGGCGCTAAGTTTAAGACTATAAAAAGCAGCCAGACTAAAACTGTTTCCAGCCTTTCCATATAGCCAGATAAAGCCTAACAACATAAATAATGAGCCGGCAAGGGTGTATATAAAGAACTTGAAAATAGCCCGGTTGCGGAACTCGCGGTCGCGGCCTTCGCCCCAAAGCAGCGCAATAAAGTAAATTGGAATAAGCGCCAATTCCCAGAATATATAGAACAGGAAACCGTCAGAAGCTGCAAAAACACCAATCAAAGCAAATTGCATTAATAGTATCAGCGAGTAAAAACTCTTTGCATTATCAACTTCCTTTTTAAAAGTAGTGAGAATGATAAATGGTATAAGGAAAGTAGTAAGTAGAATTAAAACCAGACTCAATCCATCAACAGATAGAGCAAATGAAATATGCGGGTTAGTGATCCAGGCGTGATTATAAACGAGGCCCTTAACGCCTTGCGCAGGCACAGCGCGTTTTAAAAACCACGATGCTACCAACTCGCCAAAGGCAAGAATAAGTGCCGCGTATTTAGCCCGCCGGTTACCGGATAGATAAACCAACGCTGCTGCAGCTAAAGGAAAAAATAAAACGCCTAATAATAACATCCTGCCTTTGCTCTATTTAGTTATAAACGCATAAATCAAAATCATAACAACACTCAATACCATTGCCAACAAGTAAAATCCAATATACCCGCTCTGCAATTTCCTTAACTGGTTACCTATACTCATCGAAACCTTTCCGCTCCAGTTTACAAGGCCATCAACTATTGTCAAATCAACAATGCTGTAAAACAGGTCCGACATTACCATTACTGGTTTTACAAATAGCAGATCGTAAATCTCGTCCACATAATATTTGCGATAAACCACTTTGCCAAAACCACTCTCCTGCCCTTCCGCCGCAGGTTGTGCTCCGCCTTTTACATATTTGCTATATGCATAGCCTATACTTAACAAAGCACCAATAAAGGCACCCGCCATAAGCGATAACTCAGTTGCGTGTGATAATCCCTCTGCAGGTTTTGCATCTTCACCCACGTGCGATGCGGCAGCGAACACCGGTGCCAAAAAGTCTTTCAGGTAATGATGGAAACCGAGTCCTTCGGGTAAACCCATAATGCCCCCTATAGCAGCTAATATTGCCAGTACAACTAAAGGGAAAGTTATAAGCCATGGAGATTCGTGCAAATGATGTTTTTGTTCCTCTGTGCCTCTGAAGGTGCCTGTAAAAGTAAGGAACACCAAACGGAACATATAGAAAGCTGTTAGCAGCGATACAATAGATCCAAGCGCCCAAATCAGTTTATTATGTTCGAAGGCGGCACCTAATATTTCATCCTTAGAAAAGAAACCTGATAAAGGAAACACCCCGGATATGGCTAATGAAGAAATGATGAACGTCCAGAATGTAATAGGCATCCATTTTTTAAGGCCTCCCATTTTGCGGATATCCTGCTCCCCGCCCAATGCGTGAATCACTGAACCCGAACCAAGGAATAAACACGCTTTAAAGAACGCGTGAGTTACCACATGGAAAACACCCGATGTAAAAGCCCCAACACCGAGTGCAACAAACATTAAACCAAGTTGCGACACTGTTGAGTAGGCCAATACTTTTTTAATATCGTTTTGCATAACACCAATGGTAGCAGCAAATAATGCTGTAGCCACACCAATGGCCGCCATAAAGTGTAAAGTTTCGGGCGCGAGAATGTATATAAAATGCAAACGGACTACCATGTAGATACCCGCAGTAACCATGGTCGCTGCGTGGATAAGCGCAGACACCGGAGTCGGACCGGCCATGGCATCAGGTAGCCAGGTATAAAGAGGCAACTGAGCCGATTTACCCATTGCCCCTACAAAAAGTAACATGGTAATAGCAACCATCAAGCCAGGATGAGCGCCACCCTGTGCAATTAAAGTTTGAAGAGAGCTAAAGTTCAGCGTTTGAAAATTGTACAGTATCAAAAACATACCGATAAGGAAACCGAGGTCGCCAATACGGTTCATTACAAAAGCCTTTTTGGCGGCGTTATTGTAATCCTGGTTCTTATACCAAAATCCGATAAGGAGGTATGAGCAAAGTCCAACACCTTCCCAACCTATAAAGGTAACCAGCAGGTTGTTGCCCAAAACCAGCAACAACATAAAGAAGATGAA
>JAQBNQ010000366.1 GCA_028288545.1 Bacteroidota bacterium | reverse complement strand
ATGGCAGTTTAACAAACAAACACAGGCCGGTTCAGTTTCCCTGCCCATGACATCCCTCGATCTGCAAACCTTTAATGCCCGGGGCGGTTATCTGCCCGAATACGGCAGTCCTTACTCAAACCTTTTTATGCCCTTTCTTACAAAAAGCCAGTTGTCCAACATGGTCAACCAGTTTTCAAGCAGATGGTTTGAATATACCATGAACGAACAAAACCAGGAGTACTGGCAATGGGTTGGTTCCAGTTATAAGTATCATGAATATACCGGCGCAGCTTATGTTATGGTTAACGCCACCGTATTTGGCAAATTGAACCTTACGGGTGGTTTACGATTAGAAAACAATATTATGCAGGTAAGCGCCGATACCCTCGATACAAAACCCACCATCGATTACACCACCGGTTATGTTTACTACAAAACCCAAACACGCACTATCACTAACAATAACCTGGCTATCCTGCCTTCGCTTAATGCAACACTTTATATTAAGGACAATCAAAACCTGCGCTTTGCAGTTTCACGTACCTCTCACAGGCAAAATTTTGCTGAGTTAAAACCGGGAGCAGCCGTTATCAATTATAAAGATCTCGAATACACCTTTGGCAACCCTAACCTCAAACCAACTTATTCCGTAAACCTCGACCTGGCTTACGAATATTTCTGGGGGAACAAGGGTATGTTCTCTGTGGGTACATATTACAAAAATGTAACCAACCACATTTTTGCAACCTCTGAAGCCGATGCCGATCCTACTACCGGCATCATTTACAAATCCTATCAAAACTCGGGCAAATCATGGGTATGGGGCGCAGAGGCAATGATTAAAAGGCAGTTTACTTTCCTTCCCAAATTTCTTTCGGGGTTGGGGGTTGATGCCAACATCACTTACTCCATTTCGCGAATGCAGGTACCCGGTCGTCCATCCAAACAACCAATGGCCGAACAAACCCCGCTGTTATACAACGTAGCCCTGTTTTACGAAAAGTACGGCCTTTCCGCCCGCATTGCCCTCAACTATACCGGGGCTTTCCTTAAAGAGTTGAACCTCGCTGCAGTTACAGGTTTGGGCCTGGTCCACAAAGACGCATCCTTTGATGTTTTTATGGGTAAATATTATTCGCTTGATGCGCAGGTAGCCTACCAGTTTAAAAAGCATTTTACTGTTTTTGTAGAATTGAACAACCTGCTCGATTGGCCCTACTTCGAATATCGCGGCGATCCTCAACGACCCATCAGGGTTGAGTACTACCGTCAAAAAGGCCAGGTTGGATTTAAATATCAACTCTAAACCACTACTCCAACTTAGCAATTTGTTAACATAAACTATACACCGCCACTATATTTTTAAACCCTCATTTCAGCAAAAATAATTTACCATGTATAAGAGAATTTTACCCGTCCTGGTAGCAGCAATTTTGATAGGATTAACAGCTAATGCCTCGCAAACCCGCAAGGTTTTATTTATAGGAATTGATGGTACCCGCTCTGATGCTTTGCAACAGGCAAACACGCCAAATTTAGATGCTATGTTTGCCGCACAGGGCTTGTCATATGATGCATGGTGCGCTGGTATAACCATTTCGGGCCCAACTTGGAGTTCGATGTTAACCGGCGTTTGGTTCGATAAACACGGCATAACCAACAACTCGTATGGTGGCAGTAACTTTAACCAGTATCCCTATTTTACAACACTTGCAAAACAGGTAAAACCAGATTTGTATTGCGCCGAAGTTTGCGAATGGCCCCCGCTTATCGACGATGTTTACAATGATAATTTTAATCTGCGCTTACACACACCCGATGGGCAGGGTGCTACTACCTGCAGCGTAGCTTCCACTGTTTTAGCTAACGATAGCATTGATTTTATGTTCGTTTACTTCGATCAGGTTGACCTCGCAGGGCACTCATCAGGTTTTAGCCCAACAAACCCTGCCTACATGACAGCTATTGAAAATGTCGATTCAAGCGTTGGGGTGGTTATGAATGCACTTCACAACCGTACAAATTATGCTAACGAAGATTGGCTGGTAATTGTAATGACCGATCACGGCGGCACAGGTAATGGCCACGGAGGAAACAGCGATGCGGAAAGACATATTTGGTGGATAGCAAACGGTAACGACCTGCAACATGTTACACCTTCAGGTGCCGACCCCGGTAGCTACAACTCCTTAATTGTTGGAATCTTTACACCCGCAAGTGTCGATACAGTAAAATTGCGTCAAACTCCTGTACACACAGATGTGGCGGTTACTGCGCTGCATCACCTTTTATTTGATACAGGAAACAACCCTACAGACAATCCTCTGTGGAGTCTTGATGGAAAATCATGGCTGGCCACAGCTGCGGGCATACAATCTGTAGAAGACAAAATACAATTAAAAGTTTTCCCCAACCCCGCCAGCGACTACGTAGCCATCTACTTTACAAACAACGAAAAGCAAAACGTTACTGCCACGCTATTTGATATGCAGGGCCGCCAGGTACAAAGCAGCAACCAAATCATCACCACCAGCAAAATGAATATGAGTTTAAAGGGGCTACCGGCAGGGCAATATCAACTTAGTCTTAAAGTAGGTAGTGATGTGGTTTCAAAAAGTTTGATAATACAATAAAGGCGCTCAATCTTCCACATCCTTTATACGCTCAATAAGTTTTTGGGCATATACATAGGCATCCTTAGGCCAACGAGCAGTTATAAGGTTACCATCTACACAAACGTAAGGCTTAAAAGGGGACTGCCCATGCTGAAAATTGGCTGCGTCTATCAAAGCATTTTTTACTTCATCCTCAACATATAATGGATAGGTGCGGTAGTACTTTCCAAGTTTCCAGGCGGTGATGTAATAAGCCAGTTTTTCAAGCGATTTAATGAGGCCGGTAAGTTTGTAATTATAGATTACGCTTTTTTGTGTTTCGGGATTGATAGTGCGGGCCAATACAACGGCACCATGACAAATGCTACCTACGGGCTTTTTGAGTTTGAAAAAATCCAGCACTTTTTGTTGCAATATTTTGTTCTCCAGGTATTGTTTCATGCCAGGTGCGTGGCCACCCGGTAAATGGAGCATATCGTAATCTGCCGCATTGACCTGGGAGTACTTTATAGGGTGCAAAAATCCGGGTGAACTTTCCATTTCGCGGTAAAAGGCTATGGCCTCTTTATCGGCGCCCAGTTGGCCGAATATGACCCCTTTTATCAGTTTTGGGTCGCAATGGGCACGGGTACCGTTTTCGATGGCAAAAATCAGGGTGTGGTTTTGTTGGGTCAGTAATTTCCAGGGCACAGAAACTTCGGTAAGGTCAAAATCGTTATAGGGTAAAGGAATGAGTATTTTTTTCATGAATTGGGGCAATTTGCAGGGCTTTGGCAAACTTAAGGTAAGCAAAGCTAAGGGCGGTAAAATATTTTATCCTGTTGAATTTATAAGTTTGTACTTTACAATCGTTAATTTTTGCTGTTTGGCGGAAATTATGATGTATGGAATTGCCTAATACGTTTATTTTTGGTTTGCGGAACTATTGAAAGCTATGGATACTGTACTTGAAACAAATTTGAACACCGTTGCTAAGGCCATCAAGTTTAAGGAGATTATAACCTTTACTTATGATGATGGGGATAAATATCGTGTGGAACCATTCTGTCTTGGTATACACAAGGTGAACAAAAACTATGTGGTAAGGTGTTACCAGTACAAAGCTGCCGAGAGCAAGGATAACCTTGAGAACTGGAGGCTATTTGATGTGGAGAAGATGACTGGTGTTAGATTAAGTGCGGTGCGTATTAAAGATACCCGTAACGGATATAATGGCGGAGACAAGGAGATGTCGAAAATTATTGTTTCTATTTAATCCCCCCTGCATTGCTCTAAATGCCATAGGCCGTAATAAGCCAACCAACAATACCTATTACCAATAGAATGGCGCCAAAAACGAACAAAAGGTGCGTTATGGTTACAAACATCACTACCATTTTGCAAACTAACGAAAGCAAAAGCAGCGCCGAACCAACGATGCACATACTACGGAATACCGGAAGAGGACGACCTTTACGCATAAGAAAATACTGTGGGCCGAATGTAGCAATAATAGGCCAAGCAATGGTAAATTTGTATATGGATTTTATGTATAAGCGACGGTTGAGGGAGAACTTTATTTTTTAAAATTTGTTTGAAGGGAATGACACACAGCTATAAAATAAGCGGTATGACCTGCACCGGTTGCCAGGCAAAGGTGGAGGAACTACTTAAAAATGTAAGTGGAGTAAAGAACGTAAAAGTAGATCTTGCGGAAGGAGAGGCGCAAGTAGAAATGAATCACCATGTTACTATTGCCAAACTGCAGGAGGCCTTAAGCGATTATCCAAAATATACGCTTTCGGAGAATGTTTTTTTACAGGAAACTGATAAGCCGGTAAGCGAAGAAAGCCGGACCTGGTTTGCCACGTATAAGCCGGTGCTGCTTATTTTAGGATATATAACAATGGTGTCGCTGATAGCCGCTGTAAGTTGGACCACTGTTGACTTTATGCTGGCGATGCGGGTTTTTATGGCAGGGTTCTTCCTTGTGTTTTCCTTTTTTAAAATGCTCGACCTGCAGGGATTTGCCAACAGCTATGCCATGTACGATATTGTTGCAAAGCGCATAAAAGCCTGGGGGTATATTTATGCTTTTGTAGAGTTGGGATTAGGTATTGCTTACGCCACGGGCTTTCAG